>NZ_JBHJUO010000023.1:0-152045 GCF_042268445.1 Streptomyces sp. NPDC056169
GCCTCCGTTTCTCCGCCCCCCCCCCCGTCCCCCGGCGTGCTGGTGGCCCCCCCGGGCCCACCGCCGGGGGCCCCCGGGCCCCCCCCCCCCGCCCCCCCGCTGCGTTGTCAGTGGCAGCCGATAGCCTGCACAAACAGTTGAGCGACAGCGGTCCAGGGAGGGGCACAGTGCGCGTTCTCGGGGTGGACCCCGGGCTGACCCGGTGCGGCATCGGCGTCGTCGAGGGCGTCGCCGGCCGGCCGCTGACCATGCTCGGGGTCGGCGTGGTCCGGACGGCGGCCGACGACGACATCGGCGTGCGCCTGGTCGGCATCGAGCGGGGCATCGAGGAGTGGCTCGACCGCTTCTCGCCCGAACTGGTCGCCGTGGAGCGGGTGTTCGCCCAGCACAACGTGCGTACGGTGATGGGCACCGCCCAGGCGAGCGCGGTCGCCATGCTGTGCGCCTCGCGCCGCGGCATCCCCGTCGCCCTGCACACCCCCAGCGAGGTCAAGGCCGCCGTCACCGGCAGCGGGCGGGCCGACAAGGCCCAGGTCGGGGCCATGGTGACCCGGCTCCTGCGGCTCTCCGCGCCGCCCAAGCCGGCCGACGCCGCCGACGCCCTCGCGCTCGCCATCTGCCACATCTGGCGGGCCCCCGCGCAGAACCGCCTCCAGCAGGCCGTCGCCCAGAACCGTCTCCAGCAGGCGGTCGCCCAGCAGGCGTCCGCAGTGAAAGGCCGAACCCGATGATCGCCTTCGTCAGCGGCCCGGTCGCCGCGCTCGCCCCCACCACCGCCGTGATCGAGGTCGGCGGCGTGGGCATGGCCGTCCAGTGCACGCCGAACACCCTCTCCGCCCTGAGGATCGGCCAGGAGGCCCGGCTCGCCACCTCCCTGGTGGTGCGCGAGGACTCGCTCACCCTGTACGGCTTCGCCGACGACGACGAGCGGCAGGTCTTCGAACTCCTCCAGACCGCCAGCGGCGTCGGCCCCCGCCTCGCGCAGGCGATGCTCGGCGTGCACAGCCCCGACGCGCTGCGCATCGCCGTCTCCACCGGCGACGAGAAGGCCCTCACCGCCGTCCCCGGCATCGGCAAGAAGGGCGCGCAGAAGCTCCTCCTCGAACTGAAGGACAAGCTCGGCGCCCCCCTCGGCAGCAGCGGCATGGTCGGCGCGCAGCGCGCCGCGGCCTCCGGGCCCGCGCCCTGGACCGAGCAGCTGTCCGCCGCGCTGATCGGGCTCGGCTACGCGAGCCGCGAGGCCGAGGAGGCCGTCAGCGCCGTCACCCCGCAGGCCGAGGCCGCCCTCGCCGAGACCGGCACCGCGCCCGTACCTCAGCTGCTCCGCGCCGCCCTGCAGACCCTCAACCGCACCCGCTGACCACGCCCCGGCCCCCGGCGGGCCGGTCGCTCCCCCTCCGACCGTACGAACGAGAAGGCATCCACCGTGAACTGGGACGACGACATCACCGCCGAGGCAGCCGAGGCCGAGGCGCGGATCGTCGACGCCGCGGCCGAGGGGGACGACCAGGCCGTCGAGGCCGCCCTGCGCCCCAAGGACCTCAGCGAGTTCGTCGGTCAGGAGAAGGTCCGCCAGCAGCTCGACCTCGTCCTCAAGGCCGCCCGCCAGCGCGGCGCCACCGCCGACCACGTGCTGCTCTCCGGCGCCCCCGGCCTCGGCAAGACCACCCTCTCGATGATCATCGCGGCCGAGATGAACGCACCGATCCGCATCACCTCCGGCCCCGCCATCCAGCACGCCGGCGACCTCGCAGCGATCCTCTCCTCCCTCCAGGAGGGCGAGATCCTCTTCCTCGACGAGATCCACCGGATGTCCCGGCCGGCCGAGGAGATGCTCTACATGGCGATGGAGGACTTCCGCGTCGACGTCATCGTCGGCAAGGGCCCCGGCGCCACCGCCATCCCCCTGGAACTCCCGCCCTTCACCCTGGTCGGCGCCACCACCCGGGCCGGACTCCTGCCGCCGCCGCTGCGCGACCGCTTCGGCTTCACCGCCCACATGGAGTTCTACGACCCGGGCGAGCTCCAGCGCGTGATCCACCGCTCCGCCGGACTCCTCGACGTCGAGATCGACCCCGCCGGCGCCGCCGAGATCGCCGGCCGCTCCCGCGGCACCCCCCGCATCGCCAACCGCCTGCTGCGCCGGGTCCGCGACTACGCGCAGGTCAAGGCCGACGGAGTGATCAACCGGGAGATCGCCGAGGCCGCCCTCCGGGTGTACGAGGTGGACAGCCGCGGCCTCGACCGGCTCGACCGCGCCGTCCTGGAGGCCCTCCTCAAGCTCTTCGGCGGCGGCCCCGTCGGTCTGTCCACCCTCGCCGTCGCCGTGGGGGAGGAGCGCGAGACCGTCGAGGAGGTCGCCGAACCCTTCCTCGTTCGCGAAGGTCTGCTGGCCCGTACGCCCCGTGGCCGGGTCGCCACTCCCGCGGCATGGACCCACCTCGGACTGGTTCCGCCGCAGGCAGCGGGCCCCGGGACGTCCGGAAGCGGACAACAGGGGCTCTTCGGGGCGTGACGGTGGTGACACTCGCCCGGACCGGAACCGGGGTGCGATGCTGGACGTTGTTCCATCGATGCGGACTCGCCTAGACTCCGCCGATGCCGCCCTTTCTGGTCGGCGCGCCCACCCCCGAAGATCAGGCCGCGGGTTCTCCGCGACCGTGCGAAGGAAACCCGTCCCGTGAGCATCGTGACCCTCCTCCCCTTCATCGTCCTCATCGGGGCCATGTTCCTGATGACCCGCTCTGCCAAGAAGAAGCAGCAGGCGGCGGCGCAGATGCGCAACGAGATGCAGCCCGGCACCGGCGTACGGACCATCGGGGGCATGTACGCCACCGTCAAGGAGATCGGCGACGAGACCGTCCTCCTCGAGGTCGCGCCCGGCGTCCACGCCGTCTACGCCAAGAACTCGATCGGCGCGGTCCTCGAGGACTCCGAGTACAACCGCATCGTCCACGGCGACGACCCGGAGTCGGACACCGACGCCGTCGTCCCGGACGACGCCTCCTCGCTCACCGAGACCGCCGAGGCCTCGGACAAGGACGCGGAGAAGGACACGGAGGCCGTCGAGTCCGAGGACGCGGCGCCGAAGGCCGACCTGACGAAGAAGGCGGACGCGGCCGAGGCCGGCACCGAGGGGCAGAAGGACGGCAAGGCCGACGGCGAGACCGACGCGAAGTAGTCGCGGCCGGGGACCCCGCGTACGCCCACCGGCGGGCGCGGTCTCCGGAACGGTTGCACGTCTGCGGGGGCAGGTCCCCACACACACTTCGTGGCCGTCTCACGCATACCCGGCGCGAGACGGTTGGACAGGGAGATACGACAGGTGGCAGCACCGAAGAAGGGCCGAAGGCCGGCGGGGGGACAGAGCCGTCCGGGCCGCGCCCTGGCATTCATCCTGATTGCCATGGTCGCGCTCACCGGCGGCATGTTCTGGTCGGGGCACACCACCCCGCGCCTCGGCATCGACCTCGCCGGCGGAACGTCGATCACGCTCAAGGCGAAGGCCGAACCCGGCCAGGAGTCGGCGGTCAACGAGACCAACATGAACACGGCGGTCGGCATCATCGAGCGCCGTGTCAACGGTCTGGGTGTCTCCGAAGCCGAGGTCCAGACCCAGGGCCGCGAGAACATCATCGTCAACATCCCCCGGGGAACGAACGAGAAGCAGGCCCGCGAGCAGGTCGGCACCACCGCCCAGCTCTACTTCCGGCCCGTTCTCACCGTCGCCGACGGCGGACCCCCGGCGGCGCCCAGCGCCACCCCCTCGGGCTCCCCCTCGGGAACTCCCTCGGCCAAGCCGTCCTCCACCGGCGCGAGCGTCGGTGAGAAGTCGGCCACCCCGACGGCCACCGCCACCACGCAGGGCCGCGCGGTCAGCGAGGCCCTCAAGGCCCCGAGCCCGACGCCCACGGCGAGCTCCTCGTCCTCCGCGAAGCCGAAGGCCACCGGGACCCCGCAGGCGACCCCGACGCCGGACGCCGCCACCGCGGCTCTCCAGCAGAAGTTCGCGACCCTGAACTGCCTCGACCCCAAGCAGCGCGCCGCCGCCGGCGAGGGCGTCAAGCCCGAACAGCCGACCGTCGCCTGTGGCGAGGACAACCCGGGCGTGTGGGCGAAGTACCTCCTCGGCCCGGCCGAGGTCGAGGGCCGTGACGTCGACGACGCCAGCGCCGGCATCGACCAGCAGAGCGGCCAGTGGATCGTCGACATGGCGTTCACCGACGAGGGCTCCAAGAAGTTCCAGTCGATCACCGGCAAGCTGTCGCAGCAGGCCGACCCGCAGAACCGCTTCGCGATCGTCCTCGACGGCGAGGTCGTGTCGGCCCCGTCGGTCCGTACGACGCTGAGCGCCAACGCGCAGATCTCCGGCAACTTCACCCAGCAGTCCGCCCAGGACCTCGGCAACATCCTGTCCTACGGCGCCCTGCCGCTCTCCTTCGAGACCCAGAGCGTCGACACCGTCACCGCCGCGCTCGGCAGCGACCAGCTGGAGGCCGGCCTGATCGCCGGCGCCATCGGTCTCGCGCTGGTCGTCATCTACCTGGTCGCCTACTACCGCGGCCTGTCGATGATCGCCATCCTCAGCCTCGGCGTCTCCGCGCTCCTCACCTACGTGCTCATGGCCCTGCTCGGCCCGGCCATCGGCTTCGCGCTGAACCTGCCGGCCGTCTGCGGCGCCATCGTCGCCATCGGTATCACCGCGGACTCGTTCATCGTCTACTTCGAGCGCATCCGCGACGAGCTCCGCGAGGGCCGCACGCTCCGCCCGGCCGTCGAGCGCGCCTGGCCGCGCGCCCGCCGCACCATCCTGGTCTCCGACTTCGTGTCGTTCCTGGCCGCGGCCGTGCTGTTCATCGTCACCGTCGGCAAGGTCAAGGGCTTCGCGTTCACGCTCGGCCTGACCACCCTGCTCGACATCGTGGTCGTCTTCCTCTTCACCAAGCCGGTCATGACGCTGCTCGCCAGGACCAAGTTCTTCGGCAACGGTCACCCGTGGTCGGGTCTCGACCCGAAGCGTCTCGGCGCCAAGCCGCCGCTGCGCCGCTCCCGCCGTGCCACTGCCCCCGCCGCCGCCGACCCGAAGGAGGCGTGAGATGTCGAAGCTCGGAGATCTCGGCGCCCGGCTCCACCGCGGTGAGGTCGGCTACGACTTCATCGGCAACCGCAAGATCTGGTATGGCCTGTCCATCCTGATCACCATCACCGCCATCGTCGCCCTGGCCGTCCGCGGCCTCAACATGGGCATCGAGTTCCAGGGCGGCGCGGTCTTCACCACCCCGAAGTCGGAAGTCTCCGTCAGCCAGGCCCAGGAGTACGCGGAAGAGGCCTCCGGCCACGACGCGATCGTCCAGCAGCTCGGCAACGGCTCCCTCCGCATCCAGGTCGGCGGCCTCGACACCGCGCAGTCCGACAAGGTCCGCGCGGAGCTCGCCAAGGACCTGAACGTCCCCGAGGACAAGATCGCGGCGGAGATCGTCGGCCCCAGCTGGGGTGAACAGATCGCCACCAAGGCCTGGACGGGCCTGGCGGTCTTCATGATCCTCGTGGTGATCTATCTGGCCATCGCCTTCGAGTGGAGAATGGCGGTCGCGGCACTGATCGCCCTCATCCACGACCTCACGATCACGGTGGGCATCTACTCACTGGTCGGCTTCGAGGTCACGGTCGGTACGGTCATCGGTCTGCTGACGATCCTCGGCTACTCGCTGTACGACACGGTCGTCGTCTTCGACTCCCTCAAGGAACAGACGAAGGACATCACGAAGCAGACCCGCTTCACCTACAGCGAGCTGGCCAACCGCTCGATCAACGGCACCCTGGTCCGTTCGATCAACACCACCGTCGTCGCGCTGCTGCCGGTCGCCGGCCTGCTCTTCATCGGTGGCGGCGTCCTCGGCGCCGGCATGCTGAACGACATCTCGCTGTCGCTGTTCGTGGGTCTCGCCGCCGGTGCGTACTCGTCGATCTTCATCGCCACCCCGCTCGTCGCCGACCTCAAGGAGCGCGAGCCGGCGATCAGGGCGCTCAAGAAGCGCATCCAGGCCAAGCGGGCCTCCGCCGCCGCCAAGGGCGAGTCGCCGGACGCCGCGGACGAGCTGTCCGAGGCCGCCGTCGTCGGCCCGCGCGTCAGCCGGCACGGAGCCCAGGAGCACCGCGGATGACCGCCGGAACACAGGACGTCACCGAGCTGCTGCTCAGCCGCATCCGCGACGTCCCCGACTACCCGAAGCCGGGCGTGCTGTTCAAGGACATCACGCCGCTGCTCGCGGACCCGGCGGCGTTCACGGCCCTCACCGACGCCCTCGCCGCGCTGTGCTCCGCGCACGGCGCGACGAAGATCGTCGGCCTGGAGGCCCGCGGCTTCATCCTGGCCGCCCCCGTGGCGATCCGCGCGGGCCTGGGCTTCATCCCGGTCCGCAAGGCCGGGAAGCTCCCCGGGGCCACGCTCAGCCAGGCCTACGAGCTGGAGTACGGCACCGCCGAGATCGAGGTGCACGCCGAGGACCTCGCCGCGGGCGACCGCGTCATGGTCATCGACGACGTCCTCGCCACCGGTGGCACGGCCGAGGCCTCGATCGAGCTCGTCCGCCGCGCCGGCGCCGAGGTCGCGGGCGTCGCCGTCCTCATGGAGCTCGGCTTCCTCCCGGGCCGCGCCCGGCTGGAACCGGTCCTGAACGGCGCCCCGCTCACGGCGCTGATCACTGTCTGACCGCACGGTCCGACAGCAAGGCCCACAGGGGCGCTCCGGGGAATCCCCGGAGCGCCCCCGCTGTTTTCCCGATATGTCCCCGTACGGGGACCGATGGGCGCGCTTCCCCCACCGCCCGTGCCGCCCGCGCCCCGGGCGCGTGAGCAGGGCCGGTCGTGGCTCGATACCATGGCCTTTCCGGGCCTGACCGGGGGACCCGGAACCGCACGAGGAGCGCTCTTGCCAGACGAGGCCCAGTCACTCTCCGCCGCGCAGCCCGACCCGAAGGCCGAAAAGGCCGCGCAGGGAACCGGCACGCCCCAGAACAAGCCCGCGGAGACCGGGCCCGCGCCCGAGGCGCCCGCCCCGGCCCCGGCGCCCACCCCGGCCTCGACCGCCCGGCCCGCCCCGGCCGCGCCCGCCCGCTCGGGCGGCTCGTCCAACCGCGTCCGCGCGCGCCTCGCCCGCCTCGGCGTCCAGCGCTCCTCCCCGTACAACCCGGTCCTGGAACCGCTGCTGAGGATCGTCCGCTCCAACGACCCCAAGATCGAGACCGCGACCCTCCGCCAGATCGAGCGCGCCTACCAGGTCGCCGAACGCTGGCACCGCGGCCAGAAGCGCAAGAGCGGCGACCCGTACATCACGCACCCGCTCGCCGTCACCACGATCCTCGCCGAGCTCGGCATGGACCCGGCGACGCTGATGGCCGGGCTGCTCCACGACACCGTCGAGGACACCGAGTACGGCCTGGAGGACCTGCGCCGCGACTTCGGCGACCAGGTGACCCTGCTCGTCGACGGCGTCACCAAGCTCGACAAGGTCAGGTTCGGCGAGGCCGCACAGGCCGAGACGGTCCGCAAGATGGTCGTCGCCATGGCCAAGGACCCGCGCGTCCTGGTCATCAAGCTCGCCGACCGCCTGCACAACATGCGCACCATGCGCTACCTCAAGCGGGAGAAGCAGGAGAAGAAGGCCCGCGAGACGCTGGAGATCTACGCGCCCCTGGCCCACCGCCTGGGGATGAACACCATCAAGTGGGAGCTGGAGGACCTCGCCTTCGCGATCCTCTACCCCAAGATGTACGACGAGATCGTCCGGCTCGTCGCCGAGCGCGCCCCCAAGCGGGACGAGTACCTCGCCATAGTGACCGACGAGGTCCAGGCCGACCTGCGCGCCGCCCGCATCAAGGCGACCGTCACCGGCCGCCCCAAGCACTACTACAGCGTCTACCAGAAGATGATCGTCCGCGGCCGTGACTTCGCGGAGATCTACGACCTGGTCGGCATCCGCGTCCTCGTGGACACCGTCCGCGACTGTTACGCGGCCCTCGGCACCGTCCACGCGCGATGGAACCCGGTCCCCGGCCGGTTCAAGGACTACATCGCGATGCCGAAGTTCAACATGTACCAGTCGCTGCACACGACGGTCATCGGACCCAACGGCAAGCCCGTCGAGCTCCAGATCCGCACCTTCGACATGCACCGGCGCGCCGAGTACGGCATCGCCGCGCACTGGAAGTACAAGCAGGAGGCCGTCGCGGGCGCCTCCAAGGTCCGTGCCGACGTGCCGAAGAAGGCCGGCAAGGACGACCACCTCAACGACATGGCGTGGCTGCGCCAGCTCCTCGACTGGCAGAAGGAGACCGAGGACCCCAGCGAGTTCCTGGAGTCCCTCCGCTTCGACCTCTCGCGCAACGAGGTCTTCGTCTTCACGCCCAAGGGCGACGTCATCGCGCTGCCCGCCGGCGCCACCCCCGTCGACTTCTCCTACGCGGTCCACACAGAGGTCGGCCACCGCACGATAGGAGCACGGGTCAACGGGCGGCTCGTCCCGCTCGAATCGACCCTCGACAACGGCGACCTGGTCGAGGTCTTCACCTCCAAGGCCGCCGGCGCCGGGCCCTCCCGCGACTGGCTCGGCTTCGTCAAGTCCCCGCGCGCCCGCAACAAGATCCGCGCCTGGTTCTCCAAGGAGCGCCGCGACGAGGCCATCGAGCAGGGCAAGGACGCCATCGCGCGGGCCATGCGCAAGCAGAACCTGCCGATCCAGCGGATCCTCACCGGCGACTCGCTCGTCACCCTCGCCCACGAGATGCGCTACAGCGACATCTCCTCGCTGTACGCGGCGATCGGCGAGGGCCACGTCACCGCCCAGTCCATCGTCCAGAAGCTGGTCCAGGCGCTCGGCGGCGAGGAGGCGGCCACCGAGGACATCGACGAGGCGACCATGCCCACCCGCGGCCGCTCCAAGCGCCGCTCCAGCGCCGACCCCGGCGTCGTCGTCAAGGGCGTCGAGGACGTCTGGGTGAAGCTGGCCCGCTGCTGCACGCCCGTCCCCGGCGACCCGATCATCGGCTTCGTCACCCGCGGAAGTGGCGTATCGGTTCACCGCAGCGACTGCGTGAACGTCGAGTCGCTCTCCCGCGAACCGGAGCGCATCCTCGAGGTGGAGTGGGCACCCACCCAGTCCTCGGTCTTCCTCGTCGCCATCCAGGTCGAGGCCCTGGACCGCTCCCGGCTCCTCTCGGACGTCACCCGGGTCCTCTCGGACCAGCACGTCAACATCCTCTCGGCGGCCGTCCAGACCTCCCGTGACCGGGTGGCCACCTCGCGCTTCACCTTCGAGATGGGCGACCCGAAGCACCTGGGCCACGTCCTGAAGGCCGTCCGGGGCGTGGAGGGCGTCTACGACGTCTACCGCGTGACCTCGGCCCGCAGGCCGTAACGACGGACACGAGGAAGGCCCCCCGGCTCGCTGCCGGGGGGCCTTCCTCGTACGGTCACGGCTTCCGTGTCAGCCGCCGAACTCCTCCAGGCCCTTCATGGCCTGGTCGAGCAGGGCCTGACGGCCCTCCAGCTCGCGGGCGAGCTTGTCGGCCTTGGCGTCGTTGCCGGCGGCGCGGGCCGCGTCGATCTGCTTGCGCAGCTTCTCGACGGCGTCCTGGAGCTGACCGGTCAGACCCGCGGCACGCGCGCGCGCCTCCGGGTTCGTCCGGCGCCACTCGGCCTCCTCGGACTCCTGGAGCGCCCGCTCCACCGTGTGCATCCGGCCCTCGACCTTCGGGCGGGCGTCACGCGGCACGTGGCCGATGGCCTCCCAGCGCTCGTTGAGGGAGCGGAAGGCCGCACGCGCCGCCTTCAGATCCGTCACCGGCAGCAGCTTCTCGGCCTCGGTCGCGAGCTCCTCCTTCAGCTTGAGGTTCTCGGTCTGCTCCGCGTCCCGCTCGGCGAAGACCTCGCCGCGCGCCGCGAAGAAGACGTCCTGGGCGCCGCGGAAGCGGTTCCACAGGTCGTCCTCGTGCTCGCGCTGGGCGCGGCCGGCCGCCTTCCACTCCGTCATCAGGTCGCGGTAGCGGGCCGCCGTGTTGCCCCAGTCGGTGGAGCTCGACAGCGACTCCGCCTCGGCGACCAGGCGCTCCTTGGCCTTGCGCGCGTCCTCGCGCTGGGCGTCCAGCGAGGCGAAGTGGGCCTTGCGGCGCTTCGAGAACGCCGAGCGGGCGTGTGAGAAGCGGTGCCACAGCTCGTCGTCGGACTTGCGGTCCAGCCGGGGGAGACCCTTCCAGGTGTCCACCAGCGCCCGGAGCCGCTCACCCGCGGAGCGCCACTGCTCGCTCTGGGCCAGCTCCTCGGCCTCGGTGACCAGCGTCTCCTTGGCGGTGCGCGCCTCGTCGGTCTGCTTGGCCTTCTGGGCCTTGCGCTCCTCGCGGCGCGAGTCGACCGACGCGACGAGCTTGTCCAGCCGGGCACCGAGCGCGGCCAGGTCGCCGACGGCGTGGTGCTCGTCGATCTGCTGGCGGATGTGCTCGATCGCGGCGGTGGCGTCCTTCGCCGAGAGGTCGGTGGTCCTCACACGCTTCTCGAGGAGGCCGATCTCGACCACCAAGCCCTCGTACTTGCGCTCGAAGTAGGCCAGGGCCTCCTCAGGGGTGCCGGCCTGCCACGATCCGACGACCTTCTCACCCTCGGCCGTCCGCACGTACACGGTGCCCGTCTCGTCGACGCGGCCCCACGGGTCGCTGCTCACAGCGCCTCCTCACCATGATGCCGTCGTGGGGTGGTACCCCCCGGGCATCGTCCACAGTTTCCCGGCGGGCCTCGCCCGCCTTCCGCAGCGCGCGGCCGAAGGCCCACGCTGCACAACGCCAATCTAGGCGAACCGCGGCCCGGCTGTCCGCACTCAGCGCGACCGAAATTCAACGGTCACGCAGGTGTGCGGACGCCCGGCTCACTTCTTCGTGACGGTGGCCTTCTCGATGGTGACGGGCTTCTTCGGGGCGCCGTCCGCGGCACCGCCGACGCCACCGGCCGCGGCCACGGCCTGGACCGCCTTGAGACCGGCCGCGTCCATCGTCCCGAACGGGGTGTACTGCGGCGGCAGCTTGCTGTCCTTGTAGACGAGGAAGAACTGCGAACCGCCCGTGCCCGGCTGCCCGGTGTTGGCCATGGCGACGGTGCCGGCCGGGTAGGTCACCTTGCCGTCCGCGCCGGCCTTGCCGAGGGCGGTCAGGTTCTCGTCCGGAATGTTGTAGCCCGGGCCGCCGGTCCCCTCACCCGTCGGGTCGCCGCACTGGAGCACGAAGATGCCCCCGGTGGTGAGGCGGTGGCACTTGCTCCCGTCGAAGTACTTCTTCGCCGCGAGGTGGTGGAAGGAGTTCACCGTGTGCGGGGTCTTCGCCGCGTCCATGGCGATCGCGATGTCGCCCTCGTTGGTCTTGAGGGACATCGTGTACGTGCCCTTGGCGTCCACGGCCATCTTCGGCTCGGGCGATGCCGACTCGCTCTGCGAGGGCGTCGGCGTGGCGGGCGAGTCGCCCGCCGCCGCGTCCGAGCCCTTCTTCGAGTCGTCGGTCAGCGCCACGGAGGCGTACACGGCACCGCCGGCGGCCAGCACCACCGCCAGTGCGGCCGCGATGACGGTGTTGCGCCGCTTCGCCTTGCGCCGGTTCTCCTCCCGCCGCTGCTGCTGCCGCGCGTACTTCTCCCTGGCAAGCTGCCGCCGCCGCTGATCGCTCGTGACCACCGGGTCCGCTCCTGTCGCTCGTCTGTTCCTGTCCTGGCCGGATGTGCCCGTACCGTATACGGGTTGGCTGTGGAACCGGCAGCGCCGGTAGGCTCTGATCTGCCGAATCCCGTCATTCCCGGGATTTCCGCGCCCTGTGCCGGACGACATCTAAGGACGAACGTGCTGATTGCCGGGTTCCCCGCCGGGGCCTGGGGGACCAATTGCTATCTGGTCGCCCCCGCCGCAGGCGAGGAGTGCGTGATCATCGACCCGGGCCACCAGGCCGCCCAGGGAGTCGAGGAGACGCTGAAGAAGCATCGGCTCAAGCCCGTCGCCGTCGTCCTCACGCATGGACACATCGACCACGTCGCCTCCGTGGTCCCGGTGTGCGGCGCCCATGACGTCCCCGCGTGGATCCACCCGTCCGACCGCTACATGATGAGCGACCCGGAGAAGGCCCTCGGCCGCTCCATCGGGATGCCCCTCATGGGCGAGCTGACCGTGGGGGAGCCCGACGACGTGCGGGAGCTCACCGACGGCGCCGAGCTGAAGCTCGCCGGGCTGGACTTCTCCGTCGCCCACGCGCCCGGTCATACCAAGGGGTCGGTGACCTTCCGGATGCCCCAGAGCGCGGACGTTCCGTCCGTGTTCTTCTCGGGGGATCTGCTCTTCGCCGGCTCCATCGGACGCACCGACCTGCCCGGCGGTGACATGGACGAGATGCTCGAATCGCTGGCCCGCGTGTGCCTGCCCCTCGACAACTCGACCGTGGTGCTTTCGGGACACGGTCCCCAGACGACCATCGGCCAGGAGCGCGCCACGAACCCCTATCTGCGGGACGTGGCCTCCGGCCTCGGGAGCACGAAGGCTCCCCGACGAGGAATGTGACGAAGATCCACGTGAGCACCTTCAAGGCCCCCAAGGGCACCTACGACCTGCTGCCGCCCCGCTCCGCGACGTTCCTCGCGGTGCGCGAGGCGATCTCCACCCCGCTGCGGAACTCCGGTTACGGCTACGTCGAGACCCCCGGCTTCGAGGACGTGAAGCTGTTCTCCCGCGGTGTCGGCGAGTCCACCGACATCGTGAGCAAGGAGATGTACACCCTCACGACCAAGGGCGGCGACGAGCTGGCCCTCCGGCCGGAGGGCACCGCGTCCGTCCTGCGCGCGGCGCTCCAGGGCAACCTGCACAAGCTCGGCAACCTGCCGGTCAAGCTCTGGTACTCCGGCTCGTACTACCGCTACGAGCGCGCCCAGGCGGGCCGCTACCGCCACTTCTCGCAGGTCGGCGCCGAGGCGATCGGCGCCGAGGACCCGGCGCTCGACGCCGAGCTGATCATCCTCGCCGACCAGGCGTACCGCACGCTCGGCCTGCGGAACTTCCGCATCCTGCTGAACTCGCTCGGCGACAAGGAGTGCCGTCCCGTCTACCGGGAGGCCCTCCAGAGCTTCCTGCGCGGCCTCGACCTCGACGAGGAGACCCTGCGCCGCGCCGAGATCAACCCGCTGCGCGTCCTCGACGACAAGCGCGAGTCCGTGCAGAAGCAGCTGGTCGGCGCGCCGCTCCTGCGCGACTACCTGTGCGACGCGTGCAAGGCGTACCACGAGGAGGTGCGCGCCCTGATCACCGCGGCGGGCGTGGTCTTCGAGGACGACGCCAAGCTGGTGCGCGGCCTCGACTACTACACCCGTACCACCTTCGAGTTCGTCCACGACGGTCTCGGCTCGCAGTCGGCGGTCGGCGGCGGCGGCCGCTACGACGGCCTCTCCGAGATGATCGGCGGCCCCGCGCTGCCGTCCGTGGGCTGGGCGCTCGGCGTCGACCGCACGGTCCTCGCCCTGGAGGCGGAGGGGGTCGTGCTCGACATCCCCGGCGCCACCAGCGTCTTCGCGGTGGCCCTCGGCGACGAGGCGCGCCGCGTCCTCTTCGGCAAGGTCACCGAGCTGCGCAGGGAGGGCATCGCCGCGGACTTCTCCTTCGGCGGCAAGGGCCTCAAGGGCGCCATGAAGGACGCCAACCGCTCGGGCGCCCGCCTCGCCGTCGTCGCCGGCGAGCGCGACCTCGCCGAGGGCGTCGTCCAGCTCAAGGACATGGAGTCCGGCGAGCAGCAGGCCGTCGCCGTGGACGCCCTGCTGGACGCGGTACGCGCCAAGCTGGCCTGACGGACCGTACGGACGGAGGGGCCCGGACCGCGTGAAGCGGCCCGGGCCCCTCCGCGTCCCGGCGTCCCCGGGATCCTCGCGTCCACGTGCTTATGTCCACCGAACGGTGGACACGGGGACCCGTACGGCAGAATGACCCTGCCCACAAGGCCCGCGAGCGAGGGAACAGGTGACATGGCGAAGGCAGCGGTGGACGAGGTCGCGTCCGGCCGGGACGGCGGCGGCACGATCGGGGCGAGCCGGGCCTTCTCCTGGCTGCTCGTGATCACCGGAGCGGCCGGACTGCTCGCCTCCTGGATCATCACGATCGACAAGATCAAGCTTCTCGAGGACCCGAACTTCACGCCGGGCTGCAGCCTCAACCCGATCGTGTCCTGCGGCAACATCATGAAGAGCGAGCAGGCCGCGGTCTTCGGCTTCCCCAACCCGATGCTCGGCCTCGTCACGTACGCCATGGTCATCGCGATCGGCGTGGGCCTGCTCGCCGGCGCCCGCTACCGCCGCTGGTACTGGCTCGGCCTCAACGCCGGCACGCTCTTCGGCGTCGGCTTCTGCACCTGGCTCATGTACCAGTCGCTGTACGAGATCAACTCGCTCTGCCTGTGGTGCTGCCTGGCCTGGGTCGCCACCATCGTCATGTTCTGGTACGTGACCTCGCACAACGTCCGGCGCGGCGTCATCCCCGCCCCCAACGGCTTGAAGACCTTCTTCGACGAGTTCACCTGGCTCCTCCCCGTCCTGCACATCGGGATCATCGGGATGCTGATCCTGACCCGCTGGTGGGACTTCTGGACCGGCTGACGGCGACCGCGCTGTCGGTGGCGTGACCTAGGCTTCATGACTGTGGAGCCCGACCTCTTTACCGCAGCCGCCGAAGACCGCCAGGAGAAGGACCCGTCCAGCAGCCCGCTGGCCGTCCGGATGCGCCCCCGCACCCTCGACGAGGTGGTGGGCCAGCAGCACCTGCTGAAGCCCGGCTCGCCGCTGCGCCGGCTCGTCGGGGACGGCGACGGCGGCCCCGCCGGCGCCTCCTCGGTGATCCTCTGGGGCCCGCCCGGCATCGGCAAGACCACCCTCGCGTACGTCGTCTCGAAGGCGACCGACAAGCGGTTCGTGGAGCTGTCCGCGATCACCGCGGGCGTCAAGGAGGTCCGGGCCGTCATCGACGGCGCCCGGCGCGCGGTCGGCGGCTACGGCAAGGAGACCGTCCTCTTCCTCGACGAGATCCACCGCTTCTCCAAGGCCCAGCAGGACTCGCTGCTTCCTGCCGTGGAGAACCGCTGGGTGACGCTGATCGCCGCCACCACGGAGAACCCCTACTTCTCGGTGATCTCCCCGCTCCTCTCCCGCTCGCTGCTCCTCACCCTGGAGCCGCTCACCGACGACGACCTGCGCGGCCTCCTCGCCCGCGCGCTCACCGACGAGCGCGGGCTCGGCGGGGCCGTGACCCTGCCTGAGGACGCCGAGGCCCACCTCCTCCGGGTCGCCGGCGGCGACGCCCGGCGCGCCCTGACCGCCCTGGAGGCGGCCGCCGGCGCCGCCCTCGCCAAGGGGGAGCCGGAGATCACGCTCCAGACGGTCGAGGAGACCGTCGACCGCGCGGCCGTGAAGTACGACAAGGACGGCGACCAGCACTACGACGTGGCCAGCGCGCTCATCAAGTCGATCCGCGGCTCGGACGTGGACGCGGCCCTGCACTACCTGGCGCGGATGATCGAGGCGGGGGAGGACCCGCGCTTCATCGCGCGAAGGCTCATGATCTCGGCGAGCGAGGACATCGGCCTCGCCGATCCGAACGCGCTGCCGATCGCCGTCGCCGCCGCGCAGGCCGTCGCCATGATCGGCTTCCCCGAGGCCGCGCTCACCCTGAGCCACGCCACGATCGCCCTGGCCCTGGCCCCGAAGTCGAACACGGCGACGACGGCGATCTCCGCCGCCCTCGCGGACGTGCGGAACGGCCTCGCCGGATCCGTCCCGCCGCACCTGCGCGACGGCCACTACACGGGCGCCGCCAAGCTCGGCCACGCCCAGGGGTACGTCTACCCGCACGACGTGCCGGGCGGCATCGCGGCCCAGCAGTACGCGCCGGACACGATCCACGGCCGCCGGTACTACGAGCCCACGCGCCACGGCGCGGAGGCACGCTACGCGGACGTGGCGGAGCGGGTCCGGGCCCGACTGAAGGGCGAGGGCGGCTGACGGACCACGGCCTGACCGTGTCCCCGCCCGAGAAGAAGGCCGTCCGGGAGCTCCTGGACACCTGCCGCCGAGGTCCGGCGGCCCCCGGGCGAGGGCACCCCGCGGACCCGGTACACTGGTCCGGATTGCTGCGTCCCGTGCCCGGCTCCGGTCGGCACCACCAGAGCGGGACAGTCAGCCGGAGACCCTGCCCTCGGGCGGGGTTTCCAGGAGCGTCGCGCACCTTCGAAGGTGTCGCGGGCAACCCACCATCACCCGGTTCCCGGGAGCGGCGGTGGGTCGTTCGCGTGCTGCACGTATGTGCCCAGACCTGGGAGCGGCTGCCCGACAGGTCCGTCCCGTACGGACCCGGCGGGTTTCCCGGCTGCGGATGCGACCTCCCCTAACCCTGGTGAAGCCGTTTCGTACAAAGTAGAGAGGTTGGTTCATGCCGAACCAGTCCCGTCCCAAGGTCAAGAAGTCGCGTGCGCTCGGTATCGCGCTGACCCCGAAGGCTGTCAAGTACTTCGAGGCCCGCCCCTACCCGCCGGGCGAGCACGGCCGTGGCCGCAAGCAGAACTCGGACTACAAGGTCCGTCTGCTCGAGAAGCAGCGTCTGCGCGCCCAGTACGACATCAGCGAGCGCCAGATGGCGCGTGCCTACGACCGCGCCAAGAAGGCCGAAGGCAAGACGGGCGAGGCGCTGGTCGTCGAGCTCGAGCGTCGCCTCGACGCCCTGGTCCTGCGTTCGGGCATCGCCCGCACCATCTACCAGGCCCGCCAGATGGTCGTCCACGGCCACATCCAGGTCAACGGTGGCAAGGTCGACAAGCCGTCGTTCCGCGTCCGTCCCGACGACGTCGTGATGGTCCGCGAGCGCAGCCGCACCAAGCCGCTGTTCGAGGTCGCCCGTGAGGGTGGCTTCGCCGCCGACGGTGAGACCCCGCGCTACCTGCAGGTCAACCTGAAGGCCCTGGCCTTCCGCCTCGACCGCGACCCGAACCGCAAGGAAATCCCGGTCATCTGCGACGAGCAGCTGGTCGTCGAGTACTACGCCCGCTGATCCGGGCCCCCGGCGACAGTCGGGGGATGTAGTACCACCCCCGCGGTGTACAGCCCGCTGCCTCCCCGCCCTTACCGGTGGGGGAGGCGGCGGGCTTTCGCGTTCCCCGGGACCGTCGCCGACCTGGCCGTACGGAACGGGCGCGGGGCCGCGTGCCCGGCCGTTCCCACCGGACCGCCGACGGCCGGATCCCGACGCTTCGCGAGCGCCCGCTCCACCGCCGCGTCCAAGGAGAGGCCCCGCCCCTCACGGAAGGCCGAGGCGTACGCCTCCGACCCCAGCGCCGCGCCCGCCTGCTGCTCGCACAGCGTCCGGGGCCCGTTGAACGAGGTCGAGCCGAAGAGCCGGATCCCCACCGTGTCCCAGACCGGCACCGTCGCGCCCTGCAGCACCGCCGCCTCCACCGGATCGCCCTCGCTCACCGTCACCAGCGCGAGCAGCTCGATCCCCAGGACGAGCCCGACCAGGTCGCGGAAGGCGTGGTTGATCGTCACGCACTCGGCGAGCAGCTCCCGCGCCTCCTCGTACGCGCCCCGGGTCCACGCCGAGAACGCCAGCACGTAGAGCGCGTACGCCCGGGTCCAGCGCTCCCCGCGCTCCTCGCAGACCTCCCGCACCTCGCGGCAGATCGCGACCGCCCCCTCCAGGTCGCCCCCGAAGGCCCGCGCCATCGCCAGCTCGACCTGCCCCATCAGCACGTTGCTGTTCAGCTCGCCGAGTTCCCGGTACGACTCCAGGGCCCGCCCGATCAGCTCCTCCGCCCGCGGGATGTCGTCCGAGAGCAGCGCCAGACAGCCCATCCGGTGCGTCGCGTACGCCTCCGCCAGCGCGTTCCGGGAGGTCCGGGCCTGCTCCCCGCACTCGTGGAGCGCCGCCACCGCCGCCGTACCGTCCCCCTGGAGGATCGTCACGTAGCCGAGCACCCACAGCGCCTTCAGCCGGGCCTCCTCGTGCCCGGACTCCAGCGCGAGCGCCCGCTCCAGCCAGTGCCGGCCCTCCGAGAGGCGCCCGCAGCCCACCCAGGCGAACCAGAGCGTGCCCGCCAGGTGCTGGGCGAGATGCGCGTCCTCCGGGATGTCGAGACACAGGTCGAGAGCCGCCCGGAGGTTCGGCAGCGCCGCGTCCGTCCGGGCCGCGACCTCCGCCTGACGCGGGCTGAACCACTCCAGCTCGCACCAGGTCGCGAGCCCCATGTACCAGTCGCGGTGCCTCCGGCGCAGCCGCTCCGCGTCGCCGAGCGCGGCCAGCCACTCCGCCCCGTACGCGGCGACCGTGTCCAGGATCCGGTAGCCCGGACCGGCGGGTGTGTCCTCCCGCACCACCAGCGACTGCGCGAGCAGCCCCCCGAGCAGGTCCAGGATCCGGTCCGGCGGCAGCTCGGGGCCGCCGCACACGTACTCCACCGCCTCCAGGTCGAACGGGCCGGCGAAGACGGAGAGCCGCGCCCACAGCAGCCGCTCCTCCGGCGTGCACAGCTCGTGGCTCCAGCCGATCGCCGTGCGCAGGGTCTGATGCCGGGGGAGCGCCCCGCGCTCGCCGAGCGAGAGCAGCCGGAAGCGGTCGTCGAGACGGCACAGCATCTGGTCGACGGAGAGGAGGGGCAGCCGGCCGGCCGCCAGTTCGAGGGCGAGCGGGATGCCGTCCAGCCGCCGGCAGAGCTCGCGCACGGACTCGTCCACGGACTCGTCCACGGACTCGTCCACGGATTCGTTCACGGGGACGTCGTGTGCCGGGGCGTCGGTCACGGAGGCGTCGTGCACGGAGGAGCCGCGTCCGGGGGAGTCGCGTACGGAGGAGTCGCGTAGGGGGGAGCCTTGCGCGCGGAGGACCGGAGCGCCCGCCTCCGCCGCCCGTTCGGCGAGCAGCGTCACCGCGTCCGCCTCGCCCATCGGCGCCAGCCGGAACACGGTCTCGCCCGCGATCCGCAGCGGGCGGCGGCCCACCGCGAGCACGGTGAGCCCGGGGGCGTGCGCGAGCAGCTCCCGTACCAGCGGCGCGCAGCTCTCCACCAGGTGCTCGAAACCGTCCAGCACCAGCAGGAAGCGCCGCTCCGCGAGATGGTCGATCAGCACCTCGCGCGGGCCCCGGAGCGTGTGGTCGGTCAGCCCCAGCGCCTCGACCAGGGCGTGGTCCACCAGATCCGGGTCGCGCAGCGGCGCGAGCTCGGCGAGCCGCACCTCGTCGCCGTAGCGTTTCTGCGCACCGGCGGCCGTCCGCAGCGCGAGCCTCGTCTTGCCGACCCCGCCCACCCCGACGACCGTCACGAGGCGCGACTCCTCCAGGAGTCGCGCCAGTTCGGCCTGCTCGGCGGCCCGTCCGACGAACCGATTCGGCTCCGCCGGGAGATTGCTCCGTCGCATGGGACACGGAGCGTACTCACCCGCGCGCGCTCCGTACAATCGGGATTCCGTAACTCCCTTCCCACGAGCGGTAATGCGGTACGGCGGGACAGCACGGGCGCGATAGGGTCGGGTGACTACTTTTGGCAAGGGCCCCAAGGGCGAACGACAGCAGAGAGCGGTGCAGAGTGACCGGTGGAGAGGTTGCCGGGATCCTGGTGGCCGTCTTCTGGGCGATCCTGGTCTCCTTCCTCGCCGTGGTGCTGGTGAGGCTGGCGCAGACGCTCAGGGCGACCACCAAGCTGGTGGCGGACGTGACCGAACAGGCCGTTCCCCTGCTCGCCGACGCCTCCGCGACCGTGCGCTCCGCGCAGACCCAGCTCGACCGGGTCGACGCCATCGCCTCGGACGTCCAGGAGGTCACCTCCAACGCGTCCGCGCTCTCCTCCACCGTCGCCTCCACCTTCGGCGGCCCGCTCGTCAAGGTGGCCGCGTTCGGCTACGGCGTGCGCAAGGCGCTCGGCCGCGGCCGGGACGCCGAGGACGTGCCCCGGGCCACCGCGCGACGTACTGTGATCGTCGGCCGTACGGTGCCGTCCGCACGGCGCCGGAAGCAGAAGGGCTGAACCACCATGTTCCGCCGCACGTTCTGGTTCACGGCCGGCGCAGCCGCCGGCGTGTGGGCCACCACCAAGGTCAACCGGAAGCTCAAGCAGCTGACCCCCGAGAGCCTCGCCGCCCAGGCGGCGAACAAGGCCGTCGAGACCGGCCACCGGCTCAAGGACTTCGCCCTCGACGTGAGGGCCGGCATGGTCCAGCGCGAGGCCGAACTCGGCGAGGCGCTCGGCCTGGACGCCCCGGTCGACGACGACCGGGACCGCGAGCTTCCGGCACCGCGCCGCAGGGCAGCGCTCGATCCCACCGCGCGCCCGACCACGACGTATTCAATCCCCACGATCTCGTACAACCGGAATGAGGACCACTGATGGAGTCGGCTGAAATCCGCCGCCGCTGGCTGAGCTTCTTCGAGGAGCGCGGGCACACCGTCGTCCCTTCGGCGTCGCTCATCGCGGACGACCCGACTCTGCTGCTCGTCCCCGCCGGCATGGTGCCCTTCAAGCCCTACTTCCTGGGTGAGGTCAAGCCGCCCTTCTCGCGCGCCTCCAGCGTGCAGAAGTGCGTGCGGACGCCCGACATCGAGGAAGTCGGCAAGACCACCCGCCACGGCACGTTCTTCCAGATGTGCGGCAACTTCTCCTTCGGCGACTACTTCAAGGAAGGCGCCATCAAGCTCGCCTGGGAGCTGCTGACCTCCTCGGTGGAGCACGGCGGCTACGGGCTGGAGCCGGAGAAGCTCTGGATCACCGTCTACCAGGAGGACGACGAGGCCGAGCAGATCTGGCGCGACGTCGTCGGCGTCCCCGCCGAGCGCATCCAGCGCCTCGGCAAGAAGGACAACTACTGGTCGATGGGCGTCCCCGGACCCTGCGGCCCGTGCTCCGAGATCAACTACGACCGCGGCCCCGAGTTCGGCGTCGAGGGCGGCCCGGCCGTCAACGACGAGCGGTACGTGGAGATCTGGAACCTGGTCTTCATGCAGTACGAGCGCGGTGAGGGCTCCGGCAAGGACGACTTCCCGATCCTCGGCGAGCTGCCGTCGAAGAACATCGACACGGGCCTCGGCCTGGAGCGCCTGGCGATGATCCTCCAGGGCGTCCAGAACATGTACGAGACGGACACCCTCCAGGTCGTCATCGACAAGGCCACCGAGCTCACCGGCGTCGCCTACGGCAAGGCCCACGACAGCGACGTCTCGCTGCGCGTGGTCGCCGACCACATGCGGACGTCCGTCATGCTCATCGGCGACGGCGTCACCCCCGGCAACGAGGGCCGCGGCTACGTGCTGCGCCGCATCATGCGCCGCGCCGTCCGCAACATGCGCCTGCTCGGCGCCACCGGCCTGGTCGTCCAGGAGCTCGTGGACACCGTGATCAACACGATGGGCGAGCAGTACCCGGAGCTGGTCACCGACCGCAAGCGCATCGAGACGGTCGCCCTCGCCGAAGAGGCCGCCTTCCTGAAGGCCCTCAAGGGCGGCACCAACATCCTCGACACCGCCGTCACCGAGACCAAGGCCGCCGGCGGCACGATCCTCTCCGGCGACAAGGCGTTCCTGCTCCACGACACCTGGGGCTTCCCGATCGACCTCACCCTGGAGATGGCCTCCGAGCAGGGCCTCTCCGTGGACGAGGACGGCTTCCGCCGCCTGATGAAGGAGCAGCGGGAGCGCGCCAAGGCCGACGCCAAGGCCAAGAAGACCGGTCACGCCGACATGACGGCCTACCGGGAGATCGCCGACGGCAACGGCGCCACCCAGTTCACCGGCTACACCAACACCGAGGGCGAGACCACGGTCGTCGGCCTCCTCGTCAACGGCGTCCCGTCGCCGGCGGCCTCCGAGGGCGACGAGGTCGAGGTCGTCCTCGACCGCACCCCGTTCTACGCCGAGGGCGGCGGCCAGATCGCCGACCAGGGCCGGATCAAGCTGCACAGCGGCGCGGTCATCGACATCCGTGACGTCCAGCAGCCGGTCCCGGGCGTCTCCGTGCACAAGGGCTCCGTCCAGGTCGGCGAGGTGACCGTCGGCTCCACCGCCTACGCCACCATCGACGTCCGGCGCCGGACGGCCATCGCCCGCGCCCACTCGGCCACCCACCTGACCCACCAGGCGCTGCGCGACGCCCTCGGTCCGACGGCCGCCCAGGCCGGTTCCGAGAACCAGCCCGGCCGTTTCCGCTTCGACTTCGGTTCGCCGAACGCCGTCCCCGGCACGGTCCTCGTCGACGTCGAGCAGAAGATCAACGAGATCCTCTCGCGCGAGCTGGAGGTCCACGCCGAGGTCATGGCGATCGACGAGGCCAAGCGCCAGGGCGCCATCGCCGAGTTCGGCGAGAAGTACGGCGAGCAGGTCCGCGTCGTCACCATCGGCGACTTCTCCAAGGAGCTGTGCGGCGGTACGCACGTCCGCAACACCTCCCAGCTCGGTCTCGTGAAGCTGCTCGGCGAGTCGTCCATCGGCTCCGGCGTGCGCCGCATCGAGGCCCTCGTCGGCGTCGACGCGTACAACTTCCTCGCCAAGGAGCACACGGTCGTCGCCCAGCTCCAGGAGCTGGTCAAGGGCCGCCCCGAGGAGCTGCCGGAGAAGATCTCCGCCATGCTCGGCAAGCTGAAGGACGCCGAGAAGGAGATCGAGAAGTTCCGCGCGGAGAAGGTCCTCCAGGCCGCCGCCGGTCTCGTCGACTCCGCCAAGGACGTCCGCGGCGTCGCCCTCGTGACCGGTCAGGTCCCGGACGGCACCACCGCCGACGACCTGCGCAAGCTGGTCCTCGACGTGCGTGGGCGCATCTCCGGCGGCCGTCCGGCCGTCGTGGCGCTGTTCACCACGGCCAACGGCAAGCCGCTCACGGTCATCGCCACCAACGAGGCCGCCCGCGAGCGCGGCCTCAAGGCCGGCGAGCTGGTCCGCACGGCCGCCAAGACCCTCGGTGGCGGTGGCGGCGGCAAGCCGGACGTCGCCCAGGGCGGCGGTACGAACCCGGAGGCCGTCGGCGAGGCCATCGCCGCCGTCGAGCGTCTCGTGACGGAGACGGCGTGACGATGCGTCGCGGCCGCCGTATCGCGGTCGACGTCGGGGACGCCCGGATCGGGGTCGCCTCGTGCGACCCCGACGGGGTCCTCGCCACGCCGGTGGAGACCGTGCCGGGACGTGACGTCCCGGCCGCCCACCGGCGGCTCCGCCAGATCGTCGAGGAGTACGAGCCCATCGAGGTCGTCGTGGGCCTGCCCCGCTCGCTCAGCGGGCGGGAGGGCCCGGCCGCGACCAAGGTCCGTGCCTTCGCCCGGGAGATGGCCAAGGGCATCGCCCCGGTGCCGGTCCGGCTCGTCGACGAGCGGATGACGACGGTCACCGCGACCCAGGGGCTTCGGGCCTCGGGAGTGAAGGCGAAGAAGGGGCGGTCCGTCATCGACCAGGCCGCCGCTGTGATCATCCTGCAAGCCGCTCTTGAGTCCGAACGGGTATCAGGTAATCCGCCCGGCGAGGGCGTCGAAGTGGTCATCTGATCGCGATACGGTAACGTTCCGCGCGATGCGGCCGTGTTCGAACAACTGCCGCACTACGTAGAGGCGGATCGTCCGGAAGCCTCGCGGCTGGTTGGGGATCGATGACTGAGTATGGCCGGAGCCCCGGCTCCGAACCGTGGCACCCCACGGACCCGTTGTACGGGGACCAGGGGTGGGAAGGTCAGCAGCAGTACCAGCAGCCGCAGCAGGCGAGCCCGTACGGCCAGGGCGGCGGCCAGGGGTACGAGGGCGACCCGTACCAGCAGCATCAGCAGCCCCAGTACCAGCAGCCTCAGTACCAGGAGCAGCAGTACCAGGAGCCGCAGCAGCCCCAGGGCTACGTGGATCCGCAGTACCAGCAGCAGGGGCAGCAGCAGTACCAGCAGCCTCAGTACCAGCAGCAGCAGCCTCAGCAGCACCAGCAGCCTCAGTACCAGCAGCAGCCTCAGCAGCCTCACCAGCAGCAGTACGGGACGGGGTACCCGGGCGGTTACGACACGCCCGGGGACCTCGGACAGCAGTACGACAGCGGCTGGGAGTCGGGCCAGGCGGCGATGGCGTACGGCGCGCCCCCGGCCGATCCCTACGGCGGCCAGAACCCCGACCTGTACGGCACCCCCGAGGCGTACCCGCCGCCCCAGCCCCCCGGCCACCGGCAGAACCCGCCGGAGCCGGTGATCGACTGGGCGCCGGAGGAAGAGGCGCACCCGGAGCCGGAGGAGGAGAAGCACCCCTTCTTCACGGGCGCCGACGACGCGGACGACGACGAGTACGACGAGGAAGCGGCACCGGGACGCGGCTCCCGCGGCGGCGACCGCGAACGCCGGGGCAAGTCGAAGAAACGCAAGGGCAAGAACGGCGTGGCCTGCCTCGTCGTGGCGGCCGTCCTGGTCGGCGGCGTCGGAGGCATCGGCTACTTCGGCTACAAGTTCTGGCAGGGCCAGTTCGGCGCGGCCGAGGACTTCGCGGGCAGCGGCAGCGGCGAGGTCCAGGTGGAGATCCCCAAGGGTGCCTTCGGCAACGAGATCGGGGGCATCCTGAAGAAGGACGGCGTCGTCAAGAGCGTCGACGCCTTCGTCTCGGCGCAGCAGAAGAACCCCAAGGGCAATTCGATCCAGGCCGGCGTCTACACGCTGAAGAAGGGCATGTCGGCCGAGAGCGCGCTCGCGCTCATGCTCAACCCGGCGAGCCAGGCCAACTTCGTCATCCCCGAGGGCAAGCGGAACGCCTGGGTGTACGAGCAGCTCGACAAGCGCCTCGACCTCAAGCCGGGCACCACGAAGGACATCGCCCAGGCGAAGGCGGACTCCCTCGGCCTGCCCGACTGGGCCAAGAACCACAAGGACGTCAAGGATCCCCTGGAGGGCTTCCTCTTCCCGGCCAGCTATCCGGTCTCCAAGACGGCCAAGCCCGAGGACGCGCTCCGCAAGATGGTGTCCCGCGCGAACCAGGAGTACGCCAAGCTCGACCTGGACGCGAAGGCGAAGGAGCACGGCCTGCAAGGTCCCTGGGAGCTCCTGACGGTCGCGAGCCTCGTGCAGGTCGAGGGCAAGTACAAGCACGACTTCGACAAGGTCGCCCGCGTCGTCTACAACCGGCTCAAGCCGAACAACGTGGAGACCGTGGGCCGCCTGGAGTTCGACTCGACGGTCAACTACTTCAGGGGCACGAGCACCCTCGACGTCGGCACGGTCGAGGAGATGCGCAAGATCAAGGACCCGTACAACACGTACGCGTACGACGTGAAGGGCCTCATCCCCGGTCCCATCAGCAACCCCGGCATCGAGGCGCTGAACTCGGCGATGAACCCGGCCGACGGCCCCTGGTACTACTTCGTGTCGATCAACGAGAACAAGACCGTCTTCTCCGTGACGCTCAAGGAGCACAACCAGAACGTCGCGGAGTACGAGAAGGAACGGGAACAGGGCCAGTGAGCACGCAGCACCGCGCGGCCGTCCTCGGTTCGCCGATCGCCCACTCGCTCTCCCCGGTCCTGCACCGGGCGGCCTACGCCGAGCTGGGCCTCGACGACTGGTCGTACGACCGCTTCGAGGTCGACGAGGCCGGGCTCGCCGGCTTCGTCGGCGAGCTGGACGGCAGCTGGGCGGGCCTCTCGCTCACCATGCCGCTCAAGCGGGCGATCATCCCAATGCTCGACGAGATCAGCGACACGGCCGCCTCCGTGGAGGCCGTCAACACCGTCGTCCTCCGCGAGGACGGGCGACGCGTCGGCGACAACACCGACATCCCGGGGATGATCGCCGCCCTGCGCGAGCGGGGCGTCGAGAAGGTGGAGTCCGCGGCGATCCTCGGCGCCGGCGCCACCGCCTCCTCCGCGCTTGCCGCGCTCTCCCGGGTCTGCTCGGGCCCCGTCACCGCGTACGTCCGCAGCGAGGCGCGCGCGGAGGAGATGCGCGGCTGGGGCGAGCGGCTCGGGGTGGACGTCCGTACCGCCGACTGGGAGCGCGCGGCCGAGGCCTTCGCCGCGCCGCTGGTCGTCGCGACCACCCCGGCCGGCACCACGAACGCCCTCGCCACCGCGGTCCCCGACGCGGTCGGCACGCTCTTCGACGTCCTGTACGACCCCTGGCCGACCGCGCTCGCGGCCGCCTGGTCCGACCGCGGCGGCCAGGTCGTCGGCGGCCTCGACCTCCTCGTCCACCAGGCCGTCCTCCAGGTCGAGCAGATGACGGGCCGCACGCCCGCCCCGCTCGCGGCGATGCGTGCGGCGGGCGAACGGGCGCTGGCCGCCAGGTAGGGTCACCTGCGCCGGAACGATCGGCGTACAGGGGGAGTGCGGGGGACATGGGCGAGGAACTGCTGCTGGCGTCCAAGTGGGACATCGGCTTCGACCTGGTGCGCTATCTGTGGATAGGGCTCTTCAGCTCGCTGCCCCTGTGGGCGCGGTGCACCGTGCTCGCGCTGTTCGGCACGACCCTGGTGTACGGCTTCTTCTCCTGGCTGCGGAACCGCTCCTCCGCCGCTCCGGAGGCGGAGGCGACCGCTCCGGGGGCGGAGGCGACCGCTCCGGAGGCCGAGGAGACCGCTCCGGAGGCCGCGGAGACCGTCCTGGAGGACGAGACCCGCGTCCGATAGTTGGACCGGGGACGAAGTCGTCGCCCCGGACGTGGGAGGATCGGTGGCGGCGTGCCCGGGCCGCGCACCCGGCCGCGCCGTCGCAGTGCCCAGGCGCGAGCATGAGGAGCATCGTTGAGCAGGTTGCGTTGGCTGACCGCTGGGGAATCCCACGGACCCGCGCTGGTCGCGACGCTGGAGGGTCTTCCCGCCGGCGTCCCCGTCACCACCGAGCTGGTGGCGGACCACCTCGCGCGGCGTCGCCTCGGGTATGGACGCGGCGCCCGGATGAAGTTCGAGCAGGACGAGATCACCTTCCTCGGCGGTGTCCGCCACGGGCTCTCCCTCGGCTCGCCGATCGCCGTCATGGTCGGCAACACCGAGTGGCCCAAGTGGGAGAAGGTCATGTCGGCCGACCCCGTCGACCCGGCCGAGCTCAAGGAGACGGGCCGCAACGCGCCCCTGACCCGGCCCCGGCCCGGCCACGCCGACCTCGCCGGCATGCAGAAGTACGGCTTCGACGAGGCCCGCCCGATCCTGGAGCGCGCCAGCGCCCGGGAGACCGCGGCCCGTGTCGCCCTCGGCGCCGTCGCCCGCTCCTTCATCAAGGAGGCCGCGGGCATCGAGATCGTGTCGCACGTCGTCGAACTGGCGGCCGCCAAGGCCCCGTACGGCGTCTACCCGACCCCCGCCGACGTCGAGAAGCTCGACGCCGACCCGGTCCGCTGCCTCGACGCCGACGCGTCGAAGGCGATGGTCGCCGAGATCGACCAGGCCCACAAGGACGGGGACACCCTCGGTGGCGTCGTCGAGGTCCTCGCCTACGGCGTGCCCGTCGGCCTCGGCTCGCACGTCCACTGGGACCGGCGCCTCGACGCCCGGCTCGCCGCCGCGCTCATGGGCATCCAGGCCATCAAGGGCGTCGAGGTCGGCGACGGCTTCGACCTCGCCCGCGTGCCCGGCTCGAAGGCCCACGACGAGATCGTCCGCACCGAGGACGGCATCAAGCGCACCTCCGGCCGCTCCGGCGGCACCGAGGGCGGTCTGACCACCGGCGAGCTGCTGCGCGTCCGCGCCGCGATGAAGCCGATCGCGACCGTCCCGCGCGCCCTCGCCACGATCGACGTCGTCACCGGCGAGGCCACGGCCGCCCACCACCAGCGCTCCGACGTGTGCGCCGTTCCCGCCGCCGGCATCGTCGCCGAGGCCATGGTCGCGCTCGTCCTCGCGGACGCCGTCGTCGAGAAGTTCGGCGGCGACAGCGTCCCGGAGACCCGCCGCAACGTGCAGTCGTACCTCGACAACCTGCGCATCCGGTGACCGCCGGACCGCTGGTCGTCCTCGTCGGGCCCATGGGCTCCGGCAAGTCCACGGTGGGCGCGCTCCTGGCCGAACGGCTCGGCGCGCCCTACCGGGACACCGACGCCGACATCGTCGCCGCCGAGGGCCGGGAGATCTCCGACGTCTTCGTCGAGGACGGCGAGGAGCACTTCCGCGCCCTGGAGCGGGACGCCGTCCGCGCGGCCGTCGCCGCGCACGAAGGCGTCCTCTCCCTCGGCGGCGGCGCGATCCTCGACGCCGACACCCGCGCCCTGCTCGCCGGACTGCCCGTCGCGTACCTCTCGATGGACGTCGAGGAGGCGGTCCGCCGCGTCGGACTCAACACCGCGCGGCCGCTGCTCGCCGTCAACCCGCGCCGCCAGTGGCGCGAGCTGATGGAGGCGCGCCGCCATCTCTACACCGAAGTCGCACGAGTGGTCGTCACCACCGACGACCGCACCCCCGAAGAGGTCGCGGACGCGGTCCTCTCGGCACTGGATCTGAAGAAGGACGCATGACGACGGACCAGGAAGTGACCCGTATCCAGGTCGCGGGCAGCGCGGGCACCGAGCCGTACGAGGTGCTGGTCGGCCGGCAACTGCTCGGCGAGCTCCCGGCCCTGATCGGCTCCCGGGCCAAGCGGGTCGCCGTGATCCACCCGGAGGCGCTCGCCGGCACCGGCGAGGCGCTCCGCGCGGACCTCGCCGACCAGGGCTTCGAGGCCGTCGCCATCCAGGTGCCGAACGCGGAGGAGGCGAAGACCGCCGAGGTCGCCGCCTACTGCTGGAAGGCGCTGGGCCAGACCGGCTTCACCCGGACCGACGTCATCGTCGGCGTCGGCGGCGGCGCGACCACCGACCTGGCCGGCTTCGTGGCCGCGACCTGGCTCCGGGGCGTGCGCTGGATCGCCGTACCGACCACGGTCCTGGCCATGGTCGACGCGGCCGTCGGCGGCAAGACGGGCATCAACTCCGCCGAGGGCAAGAACCTCGTCGGCGCCTTCCACCCGCCGGCCGGGGTCATCTGCGACCTTGCCGCGCTCGACTCGCTGCCGGTGCACGACTACGTCAGCGGTCTCGCCGAGATCATCAAGGCCGGCTTCATCGCCGACCCGGTGATCCTCGACCTCGTCGAGGAGGACCCGGAGGCCGCCCGTACGCCCGCCGGTCCGCACACCGCCGAGCTGATCGTGCGGTCGATCCGGGTCAAGGCCGAGGTCGTCTCCGGTGACCTCAAGGAGTCCGGCCGCCGCGAGATCCTCAACTACGGCCACACGCTGGCCCACGCCATCGAGAAGAACGAGCGGTACAAGTGGCGCCACGGCGCCGCCGTCTCCGTCGGCATGGTGTTCGCCGCCGAGCTCGGCCGGCTCGCCGGGCGGCTCGACGACGCCACCGCCGACCGGCACCGCGCGGTCCTGGAGTCCGTCGGCCTGCCGCTCACGTACCGCGGCGACCAGTGGCCGAAGCTCCTGGAGACGATGAAGGTCGACAAGAAGTCCCGCGGCGACCTGCTGCGCTTCATCGTGCTCGACGGACTCGGCAAGCCGGCCGTCCTGGAGGGCCCCGACCCGGCCGTGCTGTTCGCGGCGTACGGCGAGGTGGCGGTGTGACCGACCCCCGACCCGTACTCGTGCTGAACGGCCCGAACCTCGGGCGGCTCGGTTCCCGCGAGCCCGACATCTACGGCGCCACCTCCTACAAGGGGCTCGTCGAGTCCTGCCGGACCCTCGGCGCGGAGCTGGGCTTCGACGTCGAGGTCCGCGAGACCAACGACGAGGGCGAGATGATCCGCTGGCTCCACGAGGCGGCGGACGGTTCGGTTCCCGTGGTGCTCAACCCGGGGGCGTTCACGCACTACTCGTACGGGATGCGGGACGCGGCCGCGCAGCGGACGGCGCCGCTCATCGAGGTGCACATCTCGAACCCGTACACCCGGGAGGAGTTCCGGCACACCTCGGTCGTCGCGGCCGTGGCGACCGGGACGGTGGCCGGCTTCGGGATCGGCTCCTACCGGCTGGCCCTGCGGGCGCTGGCCGAGGAACTGACGGACTGACCGGCCGTCCGGCCGGTCGGCCGACCCGGTGGTGAGTGCGATACGGCCGGGGCGGGGCACTACGGGCCCGCTCCGGCCGTTCCCCCTGTGGGGGGCAGGGGCGGTAACGTTCCGGCGTCCTTGATACATCAGTCAGTCGTACGAGACGGAGTGGCACCGGATGCAGCACGCAGTGGGGGGCCCGCTGCCACCGCCCGAGCAGTCGCCGGGCCAGGCGCCCGGCACCGGACCCGTGGCAGGGGCCGTGCCAGGGCCGGTCCCGGGGGCCGTCTCCGGGCCCGTCGCCGGACCCGTCGCCGGACCCGTCCCGGGATCTGTCCCGGGGCCTGTCCCCGGACTCGCCTCGGGTCCGGTCCCAGGGCCCGTCTCCGGGCCGGGGAGCGGGGTGCGGGGCACGCACCCGCCCGTCCCTCCGGCGCCCCCGCAGGCCGCTCCGTACCCCGCGCAGACCGCCGGGTCCCGGCTCGGTGTGCACCCCACGCTTCAGGCGGGCGCCCCCCGGCCCCCGCACCCCGCGCCGCCGCCCCACGCCGCACCGCCCGCGCCGGGCCCCGGCGGACCGGGCTGGGGCGCCCCCGGAGCCGTACCGCAGCACGCGCCGGCCCCGCAGCACTCGGCCGCCCCGCAGCACCCGGCCCAGGCGCCGCTCCGCGCGGACTTCACCGGCCACGTCCCGCTGCCGCCGGTGAGCGCACCCCTCGCGCCGCCCGTGGAGCACGGTGGGGGCACCGGCGCCGCGACCCTCGCCGTCCTGCTCATCGGCCCCGCCGGCGCCGGCAAGACGACCGTCGCCCGCCACTGGGCCCAGCGCCGCCGCGTGCCCACGGCGCACATCAGCCTCGACGACGTACGCGAGTGGGTCTGCTCCGGATTCGCCGACCCGCAGTCCGGGTGGAACGAGCACTCCGAGGCGCAGTACCGGCTCGCCCGCCGCACCTGCGGCTTCGCCGCCCGCAACTTCCTCGCCAACGGCATCTCCTGCATCGTCGACGACGCGGTCTTCCCCGACCGGCCCGTCGTCGGCCTCGGCGGCTGGAAGCGCCACGTCGGCCCCGGTCTGCTGCCCGTCGTGCTCCTGCCGGGCCTGGAGATCGTCCTGGAGCGCAACGCCGAGCGCAGCGGCAACCGGCGCCTCTCGGACGAGGAGGTGGCGGCCATCCACGGCCGCATGGCCGGCTGGTACGGCTCCGGCCTGCCGATCATCGACAACTCCACGTACGACGTCGAGACCACCGCACGCGTCCTCGACGACGTCCTCGCCCGCGCGATAGCGAGCCCGCCCTCCTGGTGACCCTCCGGGGCCCGGAGGGCGGGGGCGCCCGCACGGTCGGCCGCGCAGAACAGGCCGCCGCGCCGAGCTCCTCGTAGGCTCGGAGCATGTCAGAGGTGTATGCGGACCGCCGTGTACGGCTGCGCGATCGCTGCGCGGCCGCGGGCAGCCCGGCGGCCCTGGTCTCCCGCCCCGCCAACGTCCGCTATCTCGCGGGCGGTTCGCCCGCCGGAGCCGTCCTGCTCATCGGCCCCGAGCCGGACGCGGACGTCCTGCTCTGCCCCGTCGCTCCCGGCGGCGAGCCGGCCGACGGACGGCTCGACGAGCTGCTCCGGCAGCAGGTCCTGCCCGCCGGAGGGGGTGATCCGGCGGTCGCGGCCGCCGATCTCGCCCGACGGGCGGGCGCCGACGCGCTCGCCGTCGAGGAACACGACCTGACCGTGGCCCGGCACCGGGCCATGGGCTCCGTCGCGCCCGGACTCCACCTCGCCGACCTCGCCTGCGCCGTGGAACAGCTCAGGATCGTCAAGGACGAGGACGAGATCGCCTGCCTGCGGATCGCCGCGGAGATCGCCGACCAGGCCCTCGGCGAGCTCCTGGAGTCGATCCTGGTGGGGCGGACCGAGCGCCACCTCGCCCTGGAGCTGGAGCGGCGGCTCGTCGACCACGGAGCCGACGGAGCAGCCTTCGCCACCTCGGTGGCGACCGGCCCGCACTCCGGGCGCCGCCGGCACCGGCCCACCGACCGAAGGGTCGAGGAGGGTGATTTCCTCTCCGTCTGCCTCGGCGCCGACTACCGCGGCTACCGGTGCGAGATCGGTCGCACCTTCGTCATCGGCACGACGCCCGCCGACTGGCAGATCGAGCTGTACGAGCTCGTCTTCGCCGCTCAGCGGGCCGGACGCGAGTCCCTCGCACCGGGCGCCGAGTACCGCGACGTGGACCGGGCGGCCCGTCAGATCCTGGACGCCGGAGGCCACGCGGAGGCGGCCGTGCCGCTCACCGGGCACGGCGTGGGGCTCGAAATCGACGAGGACCCGCAGCTCTCACCCTCGGCCATGGGTAAACTGGACGCTTGTGTGCCGGTCACCGTCGAACCGGGGGTCCACCTCCCGGGCCGGGGCGGGGTCCGGATCGATGACACGCTCGTCGTGCGCCAGGAGGCGGACGGCGGACCCGAGCTACTCACCATCACGACCAAGGAGCTGCTCGCGCTGTAAGGCGCGTACGCCTCCACGGTCCACGTCAGTCCAGGAGATTCCGCAACCGTGGCTTCCACGAACGACCTCAAGAACGGCATGGTGCTCAAGCTCGAAGGCGGCCAGCTCTGGTCCGTCGTCGAGTTCCAGCACGTCAAGCCCGGCAAGGGCCCGGCCTTCGTGCGCACCAAGCTCAAGAACGTGCTGTCCGGCAAGGTCGTCGACAAGACCTTCAACGCCGGTGTGAAGGTCGAGACGGCCACCATCGACCGCCGCGACATGCAGTTCTCCTACATGGACGGCGACTACTTCGTCTTCATGGACGAGGAGACGTACGACCAGCTGCACGTCGACCGGAAGTCGGTCGGCGACGCCGCCAACTTCCTCATCGAGGGCTTCTCCGCCTCCGTCGCGCAGCACGAGGGCTCGGTGCTCTACGTCGAGCTCCCCGCCGCCGTCGTGCTGACGATCGAGCACACCGACCCGGGCGTCCAGGGCGACCGCTCCACCGGCGGCACCAAGCCCGCCAAGCTGGAGACCGGCCACGAGATCCAGGTCCCGCTCTTCATCACCACCGGTGAGAAGGTCAAGGTCGACACCCGCACCAGCGACTACCTCGGCCGGGTGAACAGCTAACCGTGGCCGCTCGGAGCAAGGCCCGCAAGCGCGCCTTCCAGATCCTCTTCGAGGCCGACCAGCGCGATGCCTCCGTCCAGGAGGTGCTCGCGGACCAGGTCCGGCTCGCGCGGTCGGACGACCGTCAGCCGCCGGTCGCCGACTTCACCATGCAGCTGGTCGAGGGGTACGCGGCGCACGTCGCGCGGATCGACGAGCTCATCGCCACCTACGCGGTGGACTGGGACCTCGACCGGATGCCCGTCGCCGACCGGAACATCGTGCGCCTCGGTGCGTACGAGCTGATCTGGGAGGACGGCACGCCGGACGCGGTCGCGATCGACGAGGCGGTCCAGCTCGCCAAGGAGTTCTCCACCGACGAGTCCCCGAACTTCGTCAACGGCCTGCTGGCGCGCTTCAAGGACCTGAAGCCGCGCCTGCGCCGGGACGCGGACGTCTGAGTCCGTACGTCCCCAGGACGTCAGTGGACAGTCGAAGGGGCCCGCAGCTCGCGCTGCGGGCCCCTTCGACGTGTCCGCGCCCTTCGGGGCGGCCGAGGCCCCGGAGGGCCTGAGCGGCCCGTACAGGCCCTCCGGGAAAGCACAGGGCCCGCGGACGTCGGATGACGTCCACGGGCCCGGCGGTACGTTTCTGCTGGTGCCTCGGAAGGGCAGCGGAAGGGTCAGTTCTCCTCGTGGGCGACCGCGCGGCGCGCGTCCGCGTCGAGGACGCCCCAGCTGATCAGCTGCTCGGTGAGGACCGAGGGGGACTGGTCGTAGATGACGGCCAGGGTGCGCAGGTCGTCCTGGCGGATCGACAGCACCTTGCCGTTGTAGTCGCCGCGCTGCGACTGGATCGTCGCCGCGTAGCGCTGGAGCGGGCCGGCCTTCTCCTGGGGGACGTGCGCGAGGCGCTCCAGGTCCAGGACCAGCTTCGGCGGCGGCTCGGCGGCCCCGCCCGGGGTCGTGCCCGGCAGGAGCTCCTGCACCGGCACCCCGTAGAAGTCGGCGAGCTCGGCGAGACGCTGCACGGTCACCGCGCGGTCACCACGCTCGTACGAGCCGACCACGACGGCCTTCCAGCGGCCCTGGGACTTCTCCTCCACCCCGTGGAGGGAAAGACCCTGCTGGGTGCGGATGGCACGGAGTTTGGCCCCGAGCTGCTTTGCGTATTCGCTGGACATAACGCTCCCGGACGCTGTGACGACATGCGGCTGCGCCGCGCGGCTGGTAACTCACTGTGAGGTTACGCAGCGTTACGCTCGCCCGTCAAGCCGAAAGGTCCGTACCGCCCCCTCCCGGGGGACGCCGCCCGGGGTGGCGGCGGGGGCGTCGGAGGCGCGACCGCACCCCCCTGGTAGAGTTGGCCGCGCAAATCCGACGTCCTTTAAGAGCCGTCCCGTGAGGCGGAGAAGGAGGTCCGTTTCCCATGGACACTCAGCAGCACAGCGGTGACGCCCGGCCCGTACTAGAGGCCCCGGACATCGCGCGGGTCCTGACCCGCATCGCCCACGAGATCGTCGAGCGCGCCAAGGGCGCCGACGACGTGGTTCTCCTCGGCATTCCGACCCGCGGTGTCTTCCTCGCCCGCCGGCTCGCCGAGAAGCTCGAATCGATCACCGGCACCAAGATCCCGGTCGGTTCCCTCGACATCACCATGTACCGGGACGACCTGCGGCTGAAGCCGGCCCGCGCCCTCGGCCGCACCGAGATCCCCGGTGACGGCATCGACGGCCGCCTCGTCGTCCTCGTCGACGACGTCCTCTTCTCCGGCCGCACCATCCGCGCCGCCCTCGACGCCCTCGGCGACATCGGCCGGCCGCGCGCCGTCCAGCTCGCGGTCCTCGTCGACCGCGGCCACCGCGAACTTCCGATCCGCGCCGACTACGTCGGCAAGAACCTCCCCACGTCGCTGCGGGAGACGGTCAAGGTCCAGCTCGCCGAGGAAGACGGTCGCGACACCGTCCTGCTCGGTTCCCAGACCTCCTCCTAGCCGGACCGGCTTCCCCGCGGGGCCACGGGGGCACACCCCTGCGCGCCCGCATGCCCCCATGCCTCCCCACCACGGAGAGAAAACCCGATGATGCGTCACCTCATCTCGGCCGCCGACCTCACCCGCGACGACGCCGTCCTGATCCTCGACACCGCCGAGGAGATGGCCCGGGTGGCCGACCGGCCCATCAAGAAGCTGCCGGCGCTGCGCGGCCGGACCATCTGCAACCTGTTCTTCGAGGACTCCACCCGGACCCGGATCTCCTTCGAGGCCGCCGAGAAGCGCCTCTCCGCCGACGTGATCAACTTCGCGGCCAAGGGCTCCAGCGTCTCCAAGGGCGAGTCCCTCAAGGACACCGCGCAGACCCTGGAGGCCATGGGCGTCGACGCGGTCGTCATCCGGCACGGCGCCTCCGGCGCCCCGTACCGCCTCGCCACCTCCGGCTGGATCGACGCGCCCGTCATCAACGCCGGCGACGGCACCCACCAGCACCCCACCCAGGCCCTCCTGGACGCCTTCACCATGCGCCGACGCCTGGTCGGCCGCGACGCGGGCCTCGGCAAGGACCTGAACGGCCGCCGCATCACGATCGTCGGCGACGTCCTGCACAGCCGGGTCGCCCGCTCCAACGTCGACCTGCTGCACACCCTCGGCGCCGAGGTCACCCTGGTGGCCCCGCCGACCCTCGTCCCCGTCGGCGTCGAGACCTGGCCCTGCGAGATCTCGTACGACCTCGACAGGGTGCTGCCGAAGTCCGACGCGGTGATGATGCTGCGTGTGCAGCGCGAGCGGATGAACGCCGCCTTCTTCCCCACCGAGCGCGAGTACTCGCGCCGGTACGGGCTCGACGGCGACCGGATGGCGAGGATGCCCGAGCACGCCATCGTCATGCACCCCGGCCCCATGGTCCGCGGCATGGAGATCACCGCCGAGGTCGCCGACTCCGACCGCTGCACGGTGATCGAGCAGGTCGCCAACGGCGTCTCGATCCGCATGGCGGTCCTCTACCTGCTTCTGGGCGGCAACGACTCCGCCGTCACCCACACCCGCACCGAGGAGAACAAGTAACCATGAGCAAGATCCTTATCCGCGGTGCGCAGGTGCTGGGCGGCGAGGTCCTGGACGTCCTGATCGACGGCGAGACCATCGTCGAGGTCGGCACCGGCCTGTCCGCCGACGGCGCGACGGTCATCGAGGCCGCGGGCCAGATCCTCCTCCCCGGCCTCGTCGACCTCCACACCCACCTGCGCGAGCCCGGCCGCGAGGACTCCGAGACCGTCCTCACCGGCACCCGCGCCGCCGCCTCCGGCGGCTACACGGCCGTCTTCGCCATGGCCAACACCCACCCGGTCGCCGACACCGCCGGCGTCGTCGAGCAGGTCTACCGGCTCGGCAAGGAGTCCGGCTACTGCGACGTGCAGCCCATCGGCGCCGTCACCGTCGGCCTGGAGGGCAAGAAGCTCGCCGAGCTCGGCGCCATGCACGACTCCGCCGCCGGCGTCACCGTCTTCTCCGACGACGGCAAGTGCGTCGACGACGCCGTGATCATGCGCCGCGCCCTGGAGTACGTGAAGGCCTTCGACGGCGTCGTCGCCCAGCACGCCCAGGAGCCCCGCCTCACCGAGGGCGCCCAGATGAACGAGGGCATCGTCTCCGCCGAGCTCGGCCTCGGCGGCTGGCCGGCCGTCGCCGAGGAGTCGATCATCGCGCGCGACGTCCTCCTCGCCGAGCACGTCGGCTCCCGCGTCCACATCTGCCACCTCTCCACCGCCGGCTCCGTCGAGATCGTCCGCTGGGCCAAGTCCCGCGGCATCGACGTCACCGCCGAGGTCACCCCGCACCACCTCCTCCTCACGGACGAGCTGGTCCGCTCGTACAACCCCGTCTACAAGGTCAACCCGCCGCTGCGCACCGAGAAGGACGTCCTGGCGCTGCGCGAGGCGCTGGCCGACGGCACGATCGACATCGTCGCCACCGACCACGCCCCGCACCCGCACGAGGACAAGGACTGCGAGTGGGCGGCCGCCGCCATGGGCATGGTCGGCCTGGAGACGGCCCTCTCCGTCGTCCAGCAGACGATGGTCGAGACCGGCCTCCTCGACTGGGCCGGCGTCGCCGACCGGATGTCCTTCGCCCCGGCCCGCATCGGACGGGCCAAGGGCCACGGACGACCCGTCTCGGCTGGTGAGCCCGCGAACCTGACGCTGGTCGATCCGGCTTACCGTGGTGTCGTGGACCCCGCGGACTTCGCCTCCCGCAGCCGCAACACCCCCTACGAGGGCCGTGAGCTGCCGGGACGCGTCACCCACACCTTCCTGCGGGGCCGGGCAACGGTCGTGGACGGGAAGCTGGCGTGACACCACTCATCGCAATCGCCGCACAGGCAGCGGAACCGAAGTCGGCGGAGGTGACCGACTGGGCCGGACGGATCGGCTGGGTCGCCGGACTGCTGCTCTTCATCACCCTCGTCTACTGGCTGATGCGCCAGGGGTGGAAGTGGCGCGGCAGCCTCCAGTCGGACCTGCCCGAGCTGCCCGCCGCGCCGGAGGCTCCCGGTGAGGCGAAACTGACTCTCAGCGGGCGCTACCACGGGTCCACGACCGCCGGGCAGTGGCTCGACCGGATCGTCGCCCACGGCCTCGGCACCCGCAGCCGCGTCGAGCTCACGCTCACCGACGCCGGAATCGCGGTCGTACGCCCCGGGGCGAACGACTACTTCATCCCGACGGACGCCCTGCGCGAGGCCCGCCTCGACAAGGGCATCGCCGGCAAGGTCCTCGCCGAGGGCGGCCTGCTGATCGTCACCTGGGCCCACGGCGAGAAGCTGCTCGACTCCGGCTTCCGCTCCGACCGGGCGGCCGAGCACACCGCCTGGGTCGAGGCCATCAACTCCATGATCAACACGACGGAAGGCATCGCACGATGACGACCTCCACCCGGGGAACCAGCAAGGTTCCCGCCGTACTCGTCCTGGAGGACGGCCGCATCTTCCGCGGCCGCGCCTACGGGGCCGTGGGGGAGACCTTCGGCGAGGCCGTGTTCTCCACCGGCATGACCGGCTACCAGGAGACCCTCACCGACCCGTCGTACCACCGCCAGGTCGTCGTCATGACGGCCCCGCACGTCGGCAACACCGGCGTCAACGACGAGGACCCCGAGTCCGGCCGCATCTGGGTCTCCGGCTACGTCGTCCGCGACCCCGCCCGCGTCTCCTCCAACTGGCGCGCCCGGCGCTCGCTGGACGAGGAGCTGGAGCGCCAGGGCGTCGTCGGCATCTCCGGCATCGACACCCGCGCCCTCACCCGCCACCTGCGCGAGCGCGGCGCCATGCGCGTCGGCATCTTCTCCGGCGAGGCCTGGAACGGCGTCCGCGACGAGGCCCTCCTCGCGAAGGTCCAGGAGCAGCCCCAGATGAAGGGCGCGAACCTCTCCGCCGAGGTCGCCACCAAGGAGACGTACGTCGTCCCCGCGATCGGTACGAAGAAGTTCACCGTCGCCGCCGTCGACCTCGGCATCAAGGGCATGACCCCGCACCGGATGGCCGAGCGCGGCATCGAGGTCCACGTGCTGCCGGCCACGGCCACCGCCGAGGACATCTACGCGGTGAACCCGGACGGCGTCTTCTTCTCCAACGGCCCGGGCGACCCGGCCACCGCCGACGGCCCCGTCGCCGTCATGCAGGCGGTCCTGGAGCGCAAGACCCCGCTCTTCGGCATCTGCTTCGGCAACCAGATCCTCGGGCGCGCCCTCGGCTTCGGCACCTACAAGCTGAAGTACGGCCACCGCGGCATCAACCAGCCGGTCCAGGACCGCACCACGGGCAAGGTCGAGATCACCGCGCACAACCACGGCTTCGCCGTCGACGCGCCCCTCGACAAGGTCTCCGACACCCCCTTCGGGCGTGCCGAGGTCTCCCACGTGTGCCTGAACGACCAGGTCGTCGAAGGCCTCCAGCTGCTCGACCAGCCGGCCTTCTCCGTCCAGTACCACCCCGAGGCGGCCGCGGGCCCGCACGACGCCGCGTACCTCTTCGACCGTTTCGTATCCCTGATGGAGGCCGAGCGTGCCTAAGCGCACCGATATCCAGTCCGTCCTGGTCATCGGCTCCGGCCCGATCGTCATCGGACAGGCCGCCGAGTTCGACTACTCCGGTACCCAGGCCTGCCGCATCCTCAAGGCCGAGGGCCTGCGGGTGATCCTGGTCAACTCCAACCCGGCCACGATCATGACCGACCCGGAGATCGCCGACGCGACCTACGTCGAGCCGATCACCCCCGAGTTCGTCGAGAAGATCATCGCCAAGGAGCGCCCCGACGCCCTCCTGCCCACCCTCGGCGGTCAGACCGCGCTCAACACCGCGATCTCCATGCACGAGCAGGGCGTCCTGGAGAAGTACGGCGTCGAGCTCATCGGCGCCAACGTCGAGGCCATCAACAAGGGCGAGGACCGCGACCTCTTCAAGGGCGTCGTCGAGGCCGTCAAGGCCAAGATCGGGTACGGCGAGTCCGCCCGCTCGGTCATCTGCCACTCGATGGACGACGTCATCGCGGGCGTCGACACGCTCGGCGGCTACCCCGTCGTCGTCCGCCCCTCCTTCACCATGGGCGGCGCCGGCTCCGGCTTCGCCCACGACGAGGACGAGCTGCGCCGCATCGCCGGCCAGGGCCTCACGCTCTCCCCGACCACCGAGGTGCTCCTGGAGGAGTCCATCCTCGGCTGGAAGGAGTACGAGCTGGAGCTGATGCGCGACAAGAACGACAACGTCGTGGTCGTCTGCTCCATCGAGAACTTCGACCCGATGGGCGTCCACACCGGTGACTCGATCACCGTCGCCCCGGCGATGACGCTCACCGACCGCGAGTACCAGCGGCTGCGCGACATCGGCATCGCGATCATCCGCGAGGTCGGCGTCGACACCGGCGGCTGCAACATCCAGTTCGCGATCGACCCGGTCGACGGCCGGATCATCGTCATCGAGATGAACCCGCGCGTCTCCCGCTCCTCGGCGCTCGCCTCCAAGGCCACCGGCTTCCCGATCGCCAAGATCGCGGCCCGGCTCGCCGTCGGCTACACGCTGGACGAGATCCCGAACGACATCACGGAGAAGACCCCGGCGTCCTTCGAGCCCTCGCTCGACTACGTCGTCGTCAAGGCCCCGCGCTTCGCCTTCGAGAAGTTCCCCCAGGCCGACTCCACCCTCACCACGACCATGAAGTCGGTCGGCGAGGCCATGGCGATCGGCCGCAACTTCACCGAGGCCCTCCAGAAGGCCCTGCGCTCCCTGGAGAAGAAGGGCTCGCAGTTCACCTTCGTCGGCGAGCCCGGCGACAAGGCCCTCCTCCTGGAGGAGTCGGTCCGCCCGACCGACGGCCGCATCAACACCGTCATGCAGGCGATCCGCGCCGGCGCCACCCCGGAGGAGGTCTTCGACGCCACGAAGATCGACCCGTGGTTCGTCGACCAGCTCTTCCTGATCAAGGAGATCGCCGACGAGCTGGCCGCCGCCGAGAAGCTCCACCCGGAGATCCTCGCCGAGGCCAAGCGCCACGGCTTCTCCGACGCCCAGATCGCCGAGATCCGCGGCCTGCGCGAGGACGTCGTCCGCGAGGTCCGCCACGCCCTCGGCGTCCGCCCGGTCTACAAGACGGTCGACACCTGCGCCGCCGAGTTCGCCGCCAAGACCCCGTACTTCTACTCCTCGTACGACGAGGAGAGCGAGGTCGCGCCGCGCACCAAGCCCGCGGTGATCATCCTGGGCTCCGGCCCGAACCGCATCGGCCAGGGCATCGAGTTCGACTACTCATGCGTCCACGCCTCCTTCGCGCTCAGCGACGCCGGCTACGAGACCGTGATGGTCAACTGCAACCCGGAGACCGTCTCGACGGACTACGACACCTCCGACCGCCTGTACTTCGAGCCGCTGACGCTGGAAGACGTGCTGGAGATCGTCCACGCCGAGACCCTCGCCGGCCCCGTCGCCGGTGTCGTCGTCCAGCTCGGCGGCCAGACCCCGCTGGGCCTGTCGCAGGCGCTCAAGGACAACGGCGTCCCGGTCGTCGGCACCCCGCCGGAGGCCATCCACGCCGCCGAGGACCGCGGCGCCTTCGGCCGGGTCCTCGCCGAGGCCGGCCTCCCCGCCCCCAAGCACGGCACCGCGACCACCTTCGCCGGCGCCAAGGCCATCGCCGACGAGATCGGCTACCCCGTCCTCGTACGCCCGTCGTACGTGCTCGGCGGCCGCGGCATGGAGATCGTCTACGACGAGACCCGCCTGGAGTCGTACATCGCCGAGTCCACCGAGATCAGCCCCACCCGGCCGGTCCTGGTCGACCGCTTCCTCGACGACGCCATCGAGATCGACGTCGACGCCCTCTACGACGGCGAGGAGCTCTACCTCGGCGGCGTCATGGAGCACATCGAGGAGGCCGGCATCCACTCCGGCGACTCGGCGTGCGCCCTGCCCCCGATCACCCTCGGCGGCTTCGACATCAAGCGCCTGCGCATCTCCACCGAGGCGATCGCCAAGGGCGTCGGCGTCCGCGGACTGATCAACATCCAGTTCGCCATGGCCGGTGACATCCTGTACGTGCTGGAGGCCAACCCCCGCGCCTCCCGGACCGTCCCCTTCACCTCGAAGGCGACCGCCGTCCCGCTCGCGAAGGCCGCCGCCCGCATCTCGCTCGGCGCCACCATCGCCGAGCTGCGCGCCGAGGGCCTGCTGCCGAAGAACGGCGACGGCGGCACCCTGCCGATCGACGCGCCGATCTCCGTCAAGGAGGCCGTCATGCCGTGGTCGCGCTTCCGCGACATCCACGGCCGCGGCGTCGACACCGTCCTCGGCCCGGAGATGCGCTCCACCGGCGAGGTCATGGGCATCGACGCGGTCTTCGGCACGGCGTACGCCAAGTCGCAGGCCGGCGCCTACGGCCCGCTGCCCACCAAGGGCCGCGCGTTCATCTCCGTCGCCAACCGCGACAAGCGCTCGATGATCTTCCCGGCGCGCGAGCTCGTCGCCCACGGCTTCGAGCTGCTCGCCACCTCCGGCACCGCCGAGGTCCTCAAGCGCAACGGCATCAACGCCACCGTCGTGCGCAAGCTCAGCGAGGGCGAGGGCCCGAACGGCGAGAAGACCATCGTCCAGCTGATCCACGACGGCCAGGTCGACCTGATCGTCAACACGCCGTACGGCACCGGCGGCCGCCTCGACGGCTACGAGATCCGTACGGCAGCGGTGGCGCGCAGCGTCCCGTGCCTCACCACGGTCCAGGCGCTCGCCGCGGCCGTCCAGGGCATCGACGCGCTCAACCGCGGCGACGTCGGCGTCCGCTCGCTCCAGGAACACGCGGAGCATCTGACCGCGGCCCGCGACTAGCAGCCCGTACGAAGCAGGGGGGACACCGGAGACACCGCGGTGTCCCCCTCTTCATGAGCACACCTGGACCGGATTCACATGTACAAGTTCTTCTTCGACCTCGTCTTCAAGCGCATGGACCCCGAGAAGGCCCACTACCTGGCCTTCCGCTGGATCCGTACGGCCGCGCGCGTCCCCGTCCTCCGGACCTTCGTCGCCGCCGTCCTCGCGCCCCGCTACAAGGAGCTGCGCACCGAGGCCCTCGGCCTGCGGATGCACGGCCCCTTCGGTCTCGCCGCCGGCTTCGACAAGAACGCCGTCGCCATCGACGGCATGGCGATGCTCGGCTTCGACCACGTCGAGATCGGCACGGTCACCGGCGAGGCCCAGCCCGGCAACCCCAAGAAGCGCCTCTTCCGGCTGGTCCCGGACCGCGCCCTGATCAACCGCATGGGCTTCAACAACGAGGGCTCCGCCGCCGTCGCCGACCGCCTCCACGCGCGCGTGCCGGTCTTCAGGACCGTCGTCGGCGTCAACATCGGCAAGACCAAGGTCGTCCCGGAGGCCGAGGCCGCCGCCGACTACGTGAAGTCCACCGAGCGCCTCGCCGCGCACGCCGACTACCTGGTCGTGAACGTCTCCTCGCCGAACACCCCCGGGCTGCGCAACCTCCAGGCCACCGAGTCCCTCCGCCCGCTCCTCACGGCGGTACGGGAAGCGGCCGACCGCGCGGTCACGGACCGCCGCGTCCCCCTCCTCGTCAAGATCGCCCCCGACCTCGCCGACGAGGACGTCGACGCGGTCGCCGACCTCGCCCTGGAGCTCGGCCTCGACGGCATCATCGCCACCAACACCACCATCGCGCGCGAGGGCCTCGGCCTGACGTCCGACCCCGCGCTGGTCAAGGAGACCGGCGGCCTGTCCGGGGCGCCCGTCAAGGAGCGCTCCCTCGCGGTCCTCAGGCGCCTCCACGCGCGCGTGGGGGACCGGATCGTCCTCGTGGGCGTCGGCGGCATCGAGAACGCCGAGGACGCCTGGCAGCGCATCCTCGCCGGCGCCACCCTGATCCAGGGCTACAGCGCCTTCATCTACGAGGGCCCGTTCTACGCCCGCGCGATCCACAAGGGCCTCGCCGCGCGCCTCGCAGCCTCTCCGTACGCCACCCTCGCCGAGGCCGTCGGCGCCGGCTCCGACTCCCGAAAGGCCGCCAAGTGACCCTCTCGTTCGGTACCCGTCTGCGCTCCGCCATGGACGAGCGCGGCCCACTCTGCGTCGGCATCGACCCGCACGCCGCCCTGCTCGACTCCTGGGGCCTGACCGACGACATCACCGGTCTGGAGCGCTTCACCTTCACGGTCGTCGAGGCGCTCGCCGGCACCGTCGCCGTCTTCAAGCCGCAGGCCGCCTTCTTCGAGCGCTTCGGCTCGCGCGGCATCGCCGTCCTGGAGCGCGCCGTCGCCGACGTGCGCGCCGCGGGCGGCCTGGTCGTCATGGACGCCAAGCGCGGCGACATCGGCTCCACGATGGCCGCGTACGCCGAGGCCTTCCTGCGCAAGGACTCCCCGCTCTTCTCCGACGCGCTGACGGTCTCCCCGTACCTCGGCTACGGCTCGCTGAAGCCGGCCGTCGACCTGGCCCGGGAGTCCGGCGCCGGTCTGTTCGTCCTGGCGCTCACCTCGAACCCGGAGGGTGCGGAGGTCCAGCGGGCCGTGCGCGAGGACGGCCGCACGGTCGGCGCGACCATGCTGGCGCACCTCGCCGAGGAGAACGCGGGGGAGACCCCCATGGGCTCCTTCGGCGCGGTCGTCGGCGCCACGCTCGGCGACCTGTCCACCTTCGACCTGGACATCAACGGTCCGCTCCTGGCCCCCGGCATCGGCGCCCAGGGCGCGACCCCGGCGGACCTCCCCGCGGTCTTCGGCGCCGCGGTCCGCAACGTCGTCCCGAACGTCAGTCGGGGTGTTCTCCGTCACGGTCCCGACGTGTCCGCCCTGCGGTCCTCGGCGGACCGGTACGCGGACGAGATCCGCGCGGCCGTCGGCGCGTAAGCGCGTTCTCGGCGGGCTCGCGGTCAATCCGCAGGTCGGAGCGGATCGGCCCGGTGAATCGGTCGCGGATCGGCCCGGTGAGAGGAACCGTCTCACCGGCCGTCTCGCTACTTGACGAAAACTTGGCTCAAAACCGGGTCGTTATGCCGGAAAAGTCCTGGTCGGTCGATGCTGACCAGGACTTTTCCGCTGTTCTCGCTGACTGGAGCGGCCTCGGCCGCTAGTCTCCGGGGCAGAGCAGGCGTTCAACGGCCACTCCGTTGCACGTTGCTCCACTGGTGTGGGGCGCTGGGTTCCTCACCGGTCCGTATCCGTTAGATCGACATCCGAGGTGACGTAGGCGTGGCTCTTCCGCCCCTTACCCCTGAACAGCGCTCAGCCGCGCTCGAAAAGGCCGCCGCGGCTCGCCGGGAGCGGGCCGAGGTCAAGAATCGACTCAAGCACTCCGGCGCCTCGCTCCACGAGGTCATCAAGACCGGGCAGGAGAACGACGTCATCGGCAAGATGAAGGTCTCCGCTCTGCTCGAGTCGCTGCCCGGCGTCGGCAAGGTCCGCGCCAAGCAGATCATGGAGCGCCTCGGCATCTCCGAGAGCCGCCGTGTCCGTGGTCTCGGCTCCAACCAGATCGCCTCCCTGGAGCGCGAGTTCGGCAGCACCGGAGCCTGATCCGGGACGCGCGTCCCGGGCACACCGGTAAAGCTGGAATAATCGCTGCATGGCAGCAGAGGTACGTCCGCGGCTGACCGTGCTCTCCGGCCCCTCAGGGGTCGGCAAGAGCACGGTCGTCGCTCATATGCGCAAGGTCCACCCCGAGGTCTGGCTCTCGGTGTCGGCCACGACACGAAAGCCCCGCCCCGGCGAGAAGCACGGCGTCCACTATTTCTTCGTCACGGACGACGAGTTCGACAAGCTGATCGCCAATGGTGAACTCCTCGAATGGGCCGAGTTCGCGGGCAACCGCTACGGCACCCCGCGTGGCGCGGTCCTCGACCGCCTCGACTCCGGGGAGCCCGTCCTCCTGGAGATCGACCTCCAGGGCGCCCGTCAGGTCAAGGACTCGATGCCCGAGTCCCAGCTGGTCTTCCTGGCCCCGCCGAGCTGGGAGGAGCTGGTCCGCCGGCTCACCGGCCGCGGCACCGAGTCGCCCGAGGTCATCGAGCGCCGACTGGCCGCCGCGAAGATCGAGCTGGCCGCCGAATCGGAGTTCGACACCACGCTCGTCAACACCTCAGTCGAGGACGTCGCCCGCGAGCTGCTAACGTTGATGCTGCTGTCTTCCGGGGACCCGGACATCAGCGGCTGATTGCCGCAGGGATCCCGCACTCCACAGCATTCGTCTGATCTTTTTTCCATTCTTCGGAAGGTAGAGCGTGTCCTCTTCCATGACTGCGCCCGAGGGCATCATCAACCCGCCGATCGACGAGCTGCTCGAGGCAACCGACTCGAAGTACAGCCTCGTGATCTACGCGGCCAAGCGCGCGCGTCAGATCAACGCGTACTACTCCCAGCTCGGCGAGGGCCTGCTGGAGTACGTGGGTCCGCTCGTCGACACCCACGTCCACGAGAAGCCGCTCTCGATCGCCCTGCGGGAGATCAACGCGGGTCTGCTGACCTCCGAGGCCATCGAGGGCCCGGCTCAGTAAGCACGTAACGCTTGTCACCGAAGGCCCGGCGGAACAACCGCCGGGCCTTTGGTGTCTCATGGAGTCGTACGCATCCGAGTGCGGGGAGTGGCAGTGGCAGTGGTGACGAAGCCGAAGGTCGTTCTGGGGGTCAGCGGCGGCATCGCCGCCTACAAGGCGTGCGAGCTGCTGCGCCGGCTCACCGAGTCGGGCCACGACGTACGGGTCGTGCCCACCGACTCCGCCCTCCACTTCGTCGGCGCGGCGACCTGGTCCGCGCTCTCCGGGCACCCCGTCTCCACCGAGGTGTGGGAGTCGGTCCACGAGGTGCCGCACGTACGGATCGGCCAGGGCGCCGACCTCGTCGTCGTCGCCCCCGCCACCGCCGACATGCTCGCCAAGGCCGCCCACGGCCTCGCCGACGACCTCCTCACCAACACGCTGCTCACCGCGCGCTGTCCCGTCGTCTTCGCCCCCGCCATGCACACCGAGATGTGGGAGCACCCGGCGACCCAGGAGAATGTGGCCACCCTGCGCCGCCGCGGCGCCGTCGTCATCGAGCCCGCCGTCGGCCGGCTCACCGGCGTCGACACCGGCAAGGGCCGGCTGCCGGACCCCGCCGAGATCTTCGAGGTCTGCCGGAGGATCCTGGCGCGCGGCGCCGCCGCCCCCGATCTCGCCGGACGCCACGTCGTGGTCAGCGCGGGCGGCACGCGGGAGCCGCTCGACCCCGTCCGCTACCTGGGCAACCGCTCCTCCGGCAAGCAGGGGTACGCCCTCGCCAAGGCCGCCGCCGCACGCGGGGCCCGGGTCACGCTCGTCGAGGCCAATACCGGCATCCCCGACCCCGCCGGGGTCGACGTGGTCCACGTCGGCACCGCCCTCCAGCTCCGCGAGGCCGTCCTCAAGGCGGCGGGCGACGCCGACGCCGTGGTGATGGCCGCCGCTGTGGCCGATTTCCGGCCGGCCGTCTACGCCTCCGGGAAGATCAAGAAGAAGGACGACGGGGGAGCGCCGACCGTCGAACTCGTCCGCAACCCCGACATCCTCGCCGAGCTCTCCGCCGACCGCGCCCTGCCGGGGCAGGTCGTCGTCGGCTTCGCCGCCGAGACCGACGACGTCCTCGCCAACGGGCGCGAGAAGCTCCGCCGCAAGGGCTGCGACCTGCTCGTCGTCAACGAGGTGGGGGAGCGCAAGACCTTCGGCTCCGAGGAGAACGAGGCCGTCGTGCTCGCGGCGGACGGCGCCGAGACCCCCGTGCCGTACGGGCCGAAGGAAGCGCTCGCCGAGACGGTCTGGGACCTGGTCCTGCCGCTCCTGCGCCCCGCTCCGCGCCCCGCGACCTGACGGACCCACGCCCGGCCCCGGACGCACGCGATCTTGGCGCGATGTCACCCTGCGGAGGCGTTCCGCAGGGTGGGAAACGCCGACGCGCGAGTGATTCCCGAGTGATTTACGCCCCACGGGAAGAGGCGCCTCCGCCGGGCAGGAGGCCGGTTCCGGTCACGCCCGACCATTCACCAGGCGAGACACCTGGTCCATTGCCCGACCGCGACCGATAGACTGTTCGTGGAACGTCGCGGGGCGCAGCCCCCTGCCGGTCCGTCACGAGTAGCCAGCAGCCGCTGCAACCCCAGGGAGCGTTGTGTCCCGTCGTCTGTTCACCTCGGAGTCCGTCACCGAGGGTCACCCCGACAAGATCGCTGACCAGATCAGCGACACCATCCTCGACGCACTGCTGCGAGAGGACCCCACCTCGCGCGTCGCGGTCGAGACGCTGATCACCACCGGCCTGGTGCACGTCGCCGGCGAGGTGACCACGAAGGCCTGGGCGGACATCCCCACCCTCGTCCGGAACAAGATCCTCGAGATCGGGTACGACTCCTCGAAGAAGGGCTTCGACGGCGCCTCCTGCGGCGTGTCGGTGTCCATCGGGTCGCAGTCCCCGGACATCGCGCAGGGTGTCGACACCGCGTACGAGAAGCGGGTCGAGGGCGACGAGGACGAGCTCGACAAGCAGGGTGCCGGCGACCAGGGCCTGATGTTCGGCTACGCCTCGGACGAGACCCCCGAGCTGATGCCGCTGCCGATCCACATCGCGCACCGCCTCTCGCGCCGCCTCACCGAGGTCCGCAAGAACGGGACCATCCCGTACCTGCGCCCCGACGGCAAGACCCAGGTCACCATCGAGTACGACGGCGACAAGGCCGTCCGCCTCGACACGGTCGTGGTCTCCTCGCAGCACGCCTCGGACATCGACCTGGAGTCGCTGCTCGCCCCCGACATCCGCGAGTTCGTCGTCGAGCACGTGCTCGCGCAGCTCGTCGAGGACGGCATCAAGCTCGACACCGACGGCTACCGCCTGCTGGTCAACCCGACCGGGCGCTTCGAGATCGGCGGCCCGATGGGCGACGCCGGCCTCACCGGCCGCAAGATCATCATCGACACGTACGGCGGCATGGCCCGCCACGGCGGCGGTGCCTTCTCCGGCAAGGACCCGTCGAAGGTCGACCGCTCGGCCGCCTACGCCATGCGCTGGGTCGCGAAGAACGTCGTCGCCGCCGGTCTCGCCTCGCGCTGCGAGGTCCAGGTCGCGTACGCGATCGGCAAGGCCGAGCCCGTCGGTCTCTTCGTCGAGACCTTCGGCACGAACACCGTCGACACCGAGAAGATCGAGAACGCCATCGGCGAGGTCTTCGACCTCCGCCCGGCCGCGATCATCCGCGACCTCGACCTGCTCCGCCCGATCTACTCGCAGACCGCCGCCTACGGCCACTTCGGCCGCGAGCTGCCGGACTTCACCTGGGAGCGCACCGACCGCGTGGACGCCCTGAAGAAGGCCGCGGGGCTGTAATTCCCGGCTGTACCTGACGGAAGCCCGGTACCCCTTGGGGGTGCCGGGCTTCCGTCTGCCCGACTGTCGGTGCCGTCTGGTAGGTATGGGGCTGTGAGCAGCGAGAAGGAGAATTCCGGCGGGCCCGAGCAGCTCGCGCTCATTCGGGAGACCGTGCGGAAGGCGAACGTACCGAAGGCCAAGCCGCGGACCTGGCGAGGGGCCGCGCTGGCCAAGGAGCTGCCCGTCGCCCGGGTCATCGTGAACAAGGGGTCGCTCCACCTCGACCAGTTCTTCGACTACGCGGTCCCCGAGGAGCTGGACGACGTCGCCCGGCCCGGCGTGCGCGTCCGCGTGCGGTTCGGGGCGGGCGCCCACCAGGTGAGGAACGGGCGCCGCGAGGGCGGACGGCTGATCGACGGCTTCCTCGTCGAGCGGCGGGCCACCTCCGACTACTCCGGCCCCCTCGCCGCCCTCGCCGACGTCGTCTCGCCCGAGCCGGTGCTCGGCCCCGAGCTGCTCGGCCTCGCCCGGGCCGTCGCCGACCGCTACGCGGGCAGCCTCGCCGACGTGCTCCAGCTCGCCGTGCCGCCGCGCAGCGCCCGTGCCGAGGGCCGGACCTCCCCGGAACCCCTGCCGCCGCCGCAGGCCCCCGAGCCGGGGAGCTGGACCCGGTACGAGCAGGGGCCCGCCTTCCTCGACTCCCTCGCGCGCGGCGGCGCGCCCCGGGCCGTGTGGAACGCGCTCCCGGGACCGCACTGGGCCGAGGAGATCGCCCGGGCCGTCGCCGCGACCCTGGCCTCCGGCCGGGGTGCCCTCGTCGTCGTACCCGACGGCCGGGCGGCCGGGCGGGTCGACGCGGCGCTGACCGAGGTCCTGGGGCCGGGGCGGCACGCGCTGCTCACCGCCGACGCGGGCCCCGAGAAGCGGTACGGGCAGTGGCTCGCCGTCCGGCGCGGCTCCGTGCGGGCCGTCGTCGGCACCCGGGCCGCGATGTTCGCCCCCGTACGGGACCTCGGGCTCGCCGTCATCTGGGACGACGGCGACGGCAGCCACAGCGAGCCGCACGCCCCACAGCCCCACGCGCGCGAGGTGCTGCTGCTGCGCGCAGCCCACGACCGGTGCGCCTTCCTCCTCGGCAGCACGAGCTGCACCGTCGAGGCCGCCCAGCTGGTGGAGTCCGGCTGGGCCAAGGCCCTCGTCGCCGGACGCGAGCAGGTCCGCAGGGCCGCCCCCCTGATCCGGACCGTGGGCGACGGCGAGCTGGCCCGCGACGAGGCCGCGCGCGCCGCGCGGCTGCCCTCGCTGGCCTGGCAGGCCGTACGGGAAGGGCTGAAGACCGGGCCGGTGCTCGTCCAGGTGCCCCGGCGCGGATACGTACCGAGGCTGGCCTGCGAGCGCTGCCGGACGCCCGCCCGCTGCCGCCACTGCGCAGGGCCCCTGGAGGCCCCCGAGCAGCAGGAGCTGCGCTGCGGCTGGTGCGGACTCGGCGCGCCCGACTGGCACTGCGTGGAGTGCGGCTCGAACCGGCTGCGGGCCCAGGTGGTCGGCGCGCGGCGCACGGCGGAGGAGCTCGGCCGGGCGTTTCCCGCGGTGCCGGTACGGACCTCGGGACGCGACCACATCCTGGACACCGTGCCCGGGCGCCCCGCGCTCGTCGTCTCGACCCCCGGCGCCGAACCCGTCGCCGAGGGCGGCTACGCGGCCGCGCTCCTGCTCGACGGCTGGGCCATGCTCGGCCGGCCGGACCTGCGCGCGGGCGAGGAGGCGCTGCGCCGCTGGATCGACGCGGCCTCCCTCGTACGGGGCCAGGCCGAGGGCGGCACGGTGGTCGTGGTCGCCGAGCCGACGCTCCGGCCGGTCCAGGCGCTCGTCCGCTGGGACCCGGTCGGGCACGCCCAGCGGGAGCTGGCCGAGCGGGCCGAGCTGGGCTTCCCGCCGGTCTCCCGCATGGCGGCGGTGTCCGGTCCCGCGGAGGCGGTCGAGGGGTTCCTGGCGGCGGCCGGGCTGCCCGGCGACGCGGAGGTCCTCGGTCCGGTGCCGCTGCCGGTGGTCCGCCCCGGCGGGCCGCGCCGCCCCGGCGATCCGCCCCCGGGCGAGCAGTGGGAGCGGGCCCTGGTCCGCGTACCGCCGGGCAGCGGGGCGGCCCTGGCGGCGTCCCTCAAGCAGGCCAGGGCGACCGGGCTCGCGCGCGGCGGAGGCGAACCGGTGCGGATCCGCGTGGACCCGCCGGACATCGGCTGACGGCAGACGTACGGCCGGCGGCCGATGGCAGGCGTACGCGTGAGCAGTCGACGGCGGGCTTACGCGCCGGCAGCCGTTGGCAGGCCTGCGCGCTGCCGGCCGACACGCGAGACGGCCGCCGGTCCCCGGAGGGGCGGCGGCCGTCGGCGCGGGTCGGGTCAGCCGTTGCGCGGGCCGGGGAAGGCCGACGGGCGCGGCTCCTCGCGGAGGGTGGCACTGCCCGAGGTGGGCTGCGGCGGCATCGAGCGGGCGGCGGGCACCGAGGGAAGCGTGCGGGTCACCCCCGGCTCCGTGGTGTGGTCCTGCTCCACGGCGACGCCCGGCTGGGGCGCGCGCCGGGCACCGTAGCGGCGGTGGACGGCCTGCTTGGTGACGCCGAGCGCGGAACCCACCGCGTCCCACGAGAAGCCGAGCGAGCGGTCGAAGTCGACCGCCGCGGTCACCAGGGTCTCGACGCTGTCCCGCAGTTCCTGGGCGAGGCGTACGGTCGGGGCGGGCGCGCGCCCGTAGACGACGAAGCCCGTCGACGGGCCGGAGCGGCGGGGGCGGTAGACATTGCCCAGCTGGGCCGTGAGCGTGCGCAGTGCGTCCACCTGCCGCCGGACCCGCTCGATGTCCCGCACCAACAGGTGCAGACTCGCCCGGGCTTGGGCGTCGTGGGCTGCGTGGTCGGCCATGTGAAAGCCTCTCGAACCGGCGTGTAAAGGGAGCGGGTCGCAGGGGGGAACGGCGACCCGATTCGGTCAATCTCTCTTGACCAACGCGCCACCGGGAGTTGGGTCACGCTGCGGGGGCGTACACGCATATGCGCGGGGCGCTCGTCCGTACGTACGCCCCCCGGCGACACGACCTAGACTGGTGCGTCGCTCGCAACACCCCCGGACAGACAGGCAGCCGCCACCCATGAAGCTCGTCTTCGCAGGCACCCCCGAGGTCGCCGTACCCGCCCTGGACGCCCTGCTCGCCTCCGGCCGGCACGAGGTGGCCGCCGTGGTCACCCGGCCGGACGCTCCGGCGGGGCGCGGCCGGCGGCTCGTCTCCAGTCCGGTGGCCCAGCGGGCCGAGGAGGCCGGGATCGAGGTCCTCAAGCCGGCCAGGCCCCGCGACGAGGACTTCCTGGCCCGGCTCCGGGAGATCGCCCCGGACTGCTGCCCGGTCGTCGCGTACGGCGCGCTGCTTCCCAAGGTCGCCCTCGACATCCCCACGCGGGGCTGGGTCAACCTGCACTTCTCGCTGCTGCCCTCGTGGCGCGGCGCGGCGCCCGTGCAGCACTCCCTGATGGCGGGCGACCAGGTGACGGGCGCGTCCACCTTCCTCATCGAGGAGGGCCTCGACTCCGGCCCGGTCTACGGCGTCGTCACCGAGGACATCCGCCCGACCGACACCAGCGGCGACCTGCTGACCCGGCTCGCCTTCGCGGGTGCCGGACTGCTCGCCGCGACCATGGACGGCATCGAGGACGGCGCCCTCCAGGCCGTCCCGCAGCCCGTCGAGGGCATCACCCTCGCCCCGAAGATCCAGGTCGAGGACGCGCACGTGGACTTCGCGGCCCCCGCCCTGCGGGTCGACCGCGTGGTCCGCGGCTGCACCCCGGCCCCCGGTGCCTGGACCGTCTTCCGCGGCGAGCGCCTCAAGCTGATTCAGGTCACCCCCCTCCCGGACCGCACCGACCTGGCCCCCGGCGAGCTCGTGGTCGGCAAGAACAACGTGTACGCGGGCACCGGCTCGTACGGCGTCGAGCTCCTCTGGGTCCAGCCGCAGGGCAAGAAGCCGATGAAGGCCGCCGACTGGGCCCGCGGCGTCCGCATCGCCCCCGGCGAGCGGCTGGGCGCGTAGCGCGGGGGTGTCCGGGGCGCGGCGGCGCCCCGGACACGAGCGGGGGCGCGGCGGACGTAGTCTTGGAGGGTTCGACCTCTTCATTTCGTCACGCGGAGCACTTTTGAGCGAGCAGGCAAGTCGCCGTCCCCACAAGCCCTACCGGAGGCCCCAGAAGGACCCCGTCCGGATGCTCGCCTTCGAGGCGCTGAGGGCGGTGGACGAGCGCGACGCCTACGCGAACCTGGTGCTCCCGCCGCTGCTCAAGAAGGCCCGCGAGAAGGACGACTTCGACGGGCGCGACGCGGCCCTCGCGACCGAACTCGTCTACGGGACGCTGCGGCGCCAGGGCACGTACGACGCGATCATCTCCGCCTGCATCGACCGGCCGCTGCGCGAGGTCGACCCGCCGGTGCTCGACGTGCTCGCGCTCGGCGCGCACCAGCTGCTCGGGACCCGGATCCCCACGCACGCCGCCGTCTCCGCCAGCGTCGAGCTGGCCCGGGTGGTCCTCGGCGACGGTCGGGCCAAGTTCGTGAACGCCGTGCTGCGGAAGATCTCGCAGCAGGACCTCGACGCCTGGGTGGCGCAGGTCGCCCCGCCGTACGACCAGGACGCCGAGGACCACCTCGCCGTCGTCCACTCGCACCCCCGCTGGGTCGTCTCGGCGCTCTGGGACGCCCTCGGCGGCGGCCGCGCCGGCATCGAGGACCTCCTGGAGGCCGACAACGAGCGTCCCGAGGTCACCCTCGTCGCCCGCCCCGGCCGCTCCACCACCGAGGAGCTCGCCGCGGCCACCGAGACGCTGCCGGGCCGCTGGTCCCCGTACGCCCTCCGGATGGCCGAGGGCGGCGAGCCCGGCGCCATCGAGGCGGTCAAGGACGGCAGGGCGGGCGTCCAGGACGAGGGCAGCCAGCTCGTCGCCCTCGCCCTCGCCAACGCACCGCTCGAAGGCTCCGACGCCCGCTGGCTCGACGGCTGCGCGGGCCCCGGCGGCAAGGCCGCCCTGCTCGCCGCCGTCGCCTCCGAGCGCGGCGCCGCGCTGCTCGCCTCCGAGAAGCAGCCGCACCGCGCCCGCCTCGTCGAGCGCGCCCTCGCGGGCAACCCCGGCCCCTACCAGGTCATCGCCGCCGACGGCACCCGTCCGCCGTGGCGCCCCGGCTCCTTCGACCGGGTCCTGATGGACGTGCCCTGCTCGGGTCTCGGCGCCCTGCGCCGCCGCCCCGAGGCCCGCTGGCGCCGGCGCCCCGAGGACCTGGACGGCTTCGCGCCGCTCCAGCGCGGGCTGCTCACGGAGGCGCTGCGGGCCGTGCGCGTCGGCGGGATCGTCGGGTACGCGACCTGCTCGCCGCACCTGGCCGAGACCCGCGTGGTCGTCGACGACGTCCTGAAGAAGGTCGGCGGCGCCGAGCTGATCGACGCCCGTCCGCTGCTGCCCGGCGTGCCGGCGCTCGGCGACGGCCCGGACATCCAGCTGTGGCCGCATCTGCACGGTACGGACGCCATGTACCTGGCGCTGCTGCGCCGCACGGCCTGACGGCGGGGCGCCCCGGGGTGTCCCGGGGCGCCCGCCCCTTCGATCACCTGACCGCATTCTCCCGGTCCGTCCCGGTCCAGGACTCGTCGCTTCGTACCGAAATTGGTCTGGACCGGATCCGAAACCGCTGAGCGGCAAAGAAGTACCCAAGAACGTGGGAGGCTTGGCACATGGCGCAGATCAACCCCAGCATCCTGTCCGCGGACTTCGCCCGGCTCGCCGAGGAGGCGAAGGCCGTCGAGGGCGCCGACTGGCTGCACGTCGACGTGATGGACAACCACTTCGTGCCCAACCTGACGCTGGGGGTGCCGATCGTCGAGTCGCTCGCCCGGGCCACGGGGACGCCCCTCGACTGCCACCTCATGATCGAGGACCCCGACCGCTGGGCGCCCCAGTACGTGGAGGCGGGCGCCGGGTCGGTGACCTTCCACGTGGAGGCCGCGGCCGCTCCCGTGCGGCTCGCGCGGGAGATCCGGGCCAAGGGTGCGCGGGCCTCGATGGCGCTCAAGCCGGCCACGCCGATCGAGCCGTACGAGGACCTGCTCCCCGAGCTCGACATGCTGCTGATCATGACGGTCGAGCCGGGCTTCGGCGGCCAGGCCTTCCTCGACATCATGCTGCCCAAGATCCGCCGCACCCGCGAGCTGATCTCCAAGCACGGTCTGGAGCTGTGGCTCCAGGTCGACGGCGGGGTCGCCGAGTCCACCATCGAGCGGTGCGCCGAGGCCGGCGCCGACGTGTTCGTCGCGGGCTCGGCGGTCTACGGCGCGGCCGACCCGGCGGCCGCCGTCGCCTCGCTGCGGGCCCGCGCCGAGGCCACGACGGCCTCCGCCGCGTGGGCGTGTGGCCACTGAGCCTCCGCCGGATGAACGCGGTCCGTCGGGCCGCCGACAGGACTGATCAAGGCCCGCCGGATCTGACAGGATGAACGGCGAGTCCAGAGTGTGAACGACAGCCGTATGCGAACAGCCGTATGCGAACAGCGGTACGTGAACAGCAGTGAGGAGATCGCGGTGGCCGGTATGTCGGCGGGACGGTCAGCCCTGCGGATGGGCCCCGCGGAGCTGGTGCAGGCGGCGGCCATGGCCCGCCGCTTCTACCTCGAGGGCAAGTCCAAGATCCAGATCGCCGAGGAGTTCGGCGTGAGCCGCTTCAAGGTGGCGCGGGTCCTGGAGACCGCCCTGGAGCGCGACCTCGTGCGCATCGAGATCCGCGTGCCGGCCGAGCTGGACGCCGAGCGCTCCGACGCGCTCCGCGCCCGCTACGGGCTCCGCCACGCCGTCGTCGTCGAATCCCCCGCGGAGGGCGAGGACGAGTCGCCCGACCCGGAGAACCTCGGCGAGGTCGCGGCCGACCTGCTCGGCGAGCTGGTCACCGAGGGAGACGTCCTGGGCCTCGCCTGGGGCCGCTCCACCATCCACATGGCGGCGGCGCTCGACCGGCTGCCGCCCTGTACGGTCGTGCAGCTCACCGGCGTGTACGACGCCGGGACCGCCGAGCGCGGCTCGGTCGAGGCGGTACGGCGTGCCGCCCAGGTCTCCGGCGGCGAGGCGCACCCGATCTACGCGCCCATGCTGCTGCCCGACCCGGCGACCGCGGCGGCGCTGCGCAGCCAGACCGGCATCGCGCGGGCCTTCGAGTACTTCGACAAGGTGACGGTCGCCTGCGTGTCCATCGGCTCCTGGGAGCCGGGCATCTCGACCGTGCACGACATGCTCTCCGACGCGGAGCGCGCCCACTACGCCTCGCTGGGCGTCGCCGCCGAGATGTCCGCGCACCTCTTCGACGCCGAGGGCCGCCGCGTCGGCCGCGACCTGGGCGAGCGGTGCATCACCGTCGAGGCGGACCGCCTGCGGCGCATCCCTGAGGTCGTGGCGATCGCCGGCGGGCAGCGCAAGGCGGCGGCCATCGGGGCGGTCCTCCGCTCCGGGCTCGTCACCAGCCTGGTGACGGACCGCGCCGCGGCCGACTACCTGCTGACCGAGTCCAGCCCCGGCACGCACCCGGCGCTCGACCGGGCGGACCCCGACGGCAGCTAGGGCCTGTCCGGCGGGTCATGGCCGGGGCCGCTGATCCGCCGGACAGGCCCTGTCCGACACCCCGCGATCCCAGGGGCCGGAGCCATCCCGCAACGGTATGTTCGGGACATGTTGCTCCGGCCCCTTCGCGTGCTCCTCGCGCTCGTCCTGTGCGTCTTCCTGGCCGGGTGCTCCTCCGCGAGCGACACGGTCTCCACGGGGTCGACCGCCGCGGCCCCCGCGGGCACCGCGCCGGCCGCCGAGGCCACCGGGACCTCGGGGCTGTCCACCGTACGAGCCGCCGACCTGCCGCCCGAGGCGCGCAGGACCCTCGACCTCATCGCGCGCGGCGGCCCCTACCCGTACGCCAAGGACGGCGCCGTCTTCTCGAACTTCGAGCGGAACCTGCCCCGTGAGGCCCGCGGCTACTACCGCGAGTACACCGTGAAGACCCCCGGCGAGCGCGACCGCGGGGCGCGCCGGATCGTCACCGGGCGGGGCGGCGAGATCTACTGGACCGACGACCACTACGAGACCTTCCGGGAGGTGCGCGGATGAGACTCGCCGACGCCGTCGTCCTCGACCTGGCCGGGGTCACGGACAAGGCCGCCCTCATGGACCGGTGCGCCGTGGTCCTGGAGCTGCCCGCGTGGTTCGGCCGGAACTGGGACGCCCTGGCCGACTGCCTCACCGATCTCCCCGAGCCCGTCGCGCTCGTCGTCACCGGCTGGCAGGGATACGCCACGGTGCGCCCCCACGAGTGGCGGACCGCTCAGGACGTCTTCGCCACAGCGGTCGACGAGCGCCCCACCCACCTCTCCGTCCTCCTCGCCCTGGGCGAAGGCTTCGTAGGATCCGACGAAGCACCTCCCGCAAGCCTCGGATGAATCGACCGGGGCTGGTATTCGTACTGGCGTGGGAGAATGAACTACGTGCTTTTTCCCCTGGCTGAAATGCCTAGGGGCCGATCCGAACGACTGGGATGTCAGCACGTGCGTTTCCTCAATGACGTCAAGCCGCCCTACGACCTGACGTACGACGATGTGTTCATGGTGCCGAGCCGCTCGGCCGTCGGTTCCCGCCAGGCGGTGGACCTCTCCTCGCCGGACGGAACCGGGACGACGATCCCGCTGGTCGTCGCCAACATGACCGCCATCGCCGGCCGTCGCATGGCCGAGACCGTCGCCCGGCGCGGCGGCCTGGTCGTCATCCCCCAGGACATCCCGATCGAGGTCGTCACCGACGTCATCTCGTGGGTCAAGAGCCGTCACCACGTGCTCGACACCCCGATCGTCCTGGAGCCCCACCAGACCGTCGCCGACGCGCTCTCCCTGCTGCCGAAGCGGGCCCACGGCGCCGGCGTCGTCGTCGACGAGCACCGCCGCCCGATCGGTGTCGTCACCGACGCCGACCTGTCCGGCGTGGACCGCTTCACCCAGCTGTCCGAGGTCATGTCGAAGGACCTGCTCCTCATCGACGCCGACATCGAGCCGCGCGAGGCGTTCAACACGCTGGACCAGGCCAACCGCCGCTACGCCCCGGCCGTCGACAAGGACGGCAAGCTGGTCGGCATCCTGACCCGCAAGGGCGCGCTCCGCGCGACCCTGTACACGCCGGCCACCGACGCCCAGGGCAAGCTGCGCATCGCCGCCGCCGTCGGCATCAACGGCGACTTCACCGGCAAGGCCAAGCAGCTCCTCGACGCGGGCGTGGACACGCTCGTCATCGACACGGCGCACGGCCACCAGGAGTCGATGATCGCCGCGATCAAGGCCGTCCGGGCGCTCGACCCGCAGGTCCCGATCGTCGCGGGCAACATCGTCGCCGCCGAGGGCGTCAAGGACCTCATCGAGGCGGGCGCCGACATCATCAAGGTCGGCGTCGGCCCCGGCGCCATGTGCACCACCCGCATGATGACCGGCGTCGGCCGGCCGCAGTTCTCCGCCGTCCTGGAGTGCGCCGCCGAGGCGAAGAAGTACGGCAAGCACGTCTGGGCCGACGGTGGCGTCCGGCACCCGCGCGACGTCGCCATGGCGCTCGCCGCCGGCGCGTCGAACGTCATGATCGGCTCCTGGTTCGCCGGGACGTACGAGTCCCCGGGCGACCTCCAGCAGGACGCCAACGGCCGGCTCTACAAGGAGTCGTTCGGCATGGCCTCCGCCCGCGCCGTCAAGAACCGCACGAGCGAGGAGTCCTCCTACGACCGCGCCCGCAAGGCGCTGTTCGAGGAGGGCATCTCCACCTCCCGCATGTTCCTCGACCCGAGCCGTCCGGGCGTCGAGGACCTGATCGACTCGATCATCGCGGGCGTCCGCTCCTCCTGCACTTACGCCGGTGCGGGCTCGCTCGCCGAGTTCGAGGAGAAGTCCGTGGTCGGCATCCAGTCCGCCGCCGGCTACGCCGAGGGCAAGCCGCTGCACGCCAGCTGGAGCTAGTACCTCTCGTTCGTCACGCCGTGGGCCCCCGGGAAAATCCTCCCGGGGGCCCACGGCGTTCCCGTACCGTCGGCGCATGGAGATCAGGCCCTGCCGCGCCGCCGACGTGCCCCTGCTCGACCGTCACCTCCCCACCCCCGGGGCGCCGAGCCGGCACGCCGACCGGTTCGCGCGCCAGGAGACCGGGGCCGGGACGTACCTCGTCGCCTGGCGGGACGGTGTGCCGGTGGGCAACGGGCTGGTGCGCTGGGACGGTTGCGCCGCGCCCGAGGTACGGGCCGTTCTCGGCGACTGCCCCGAGCTCAACGGCCTGGACGTATGGCCCGCGGAGCTCCGCGGACAGGGCATCGGGACGGCCCTGATCCACGCGCCCGAGGAGCTGGTGCGGGAGCGCGGCGGGGCGGCGCTGGGCCTCGGCGTGGGCGATGACAACCCGCGGGCGGCGGCGCTGTACGCGCGGCTCGGCTACGAACCCGTCGTCACGTACACCGACCGGTGGACCCGGACGGACGAGGAGGGCCGCACGCACGCGCACGCGGACGGCGGCACGTTCGTGGTCAGGTCCCTGGGGGTACGGGGCGGCTGACCGGCAGGTGGGGGAGCAGGGCCTCCGCCACCGCCGCCGCGATCCGGGCGTGCCCCCGGTCGTTCGGGTGCAGCCCGTCCGCCAGGTGCTCGGGGCCGAGCAGGGAGCGCCCCGGGAGGACCAGGAGCCGTCGGTCGCCCTCGGCAGCCAGGTCGCGGCCCGCGCGCTCCATGGCCCTGCGGAGCTCCGTGAGGGTCGCTCCGAGGGCGTTGCGGGTGTGCTCGGCCTCCGGGCGCAGGACGGGCGAGACGATCAGCAGCGGGACGGCCGGATGGCCGTGGCGGACCAGGCCGACGAACGCCCGCACGGTCGCGTACAGCCAGTCGGCCGTCGCCGGCACCCGGGACCAGCAGTTGGTGCCGAAGGCGAGGGTGACCACCTCGCCCGGGAGCCGTGCGAGGTGCTCGGCCAGCGGGAGCTCGCCGCGCGCCCCGCCCGCGTACCCCAGATTGACCGGGTCGAGTCCGAGCAGCCGCCCCGCCGTGGCGGGCCAGGAGTGCGCGGGACGGGTCGCCCACCAGCCCTCGGTGATCGAGTCGCCGTGGACGAGCCAGCGGGGCCGGACCGGGGCGGGGGAGAGGCGGCCGCCGACGGCCCGCAGGGCGAGCGGGAGCGGTGACTGGCCCTCGGGGAGGTGGACGGTGAAGACACCGCCGCACGGGGGCAGCGGGAGGCTGACCGTGCCCTCCGGCGCCGGGACGGCGCAGGTCTCGCCCACGAGCCGCCGGCCCTGCCAGAGAGCGAAGCAGTGGCGCAGCGCGGCGAGCGGGTCGTCCGGCTCCGGGACGGCCGCCCGGTAGCGCAGCTCCACCGCGCGCGTCCCGGGCTCCGCCGTGAACTCGACGCGTACGCCGATGGGCAGCGCGGCCCTCTCCGCGATGTCCCACGGGAGCCGCTCCAGATCGGCCGGGTCCGCCCGCACCGGCCGGTCCCCGTCGAGCCAGGCCGTGCCGCGCAGGAAGGGCGCCGGGGCGAGCCAGCCCACCGAGGTCTCCGATCGTGGGATTGCGGGGGGCTCGCAGCGTGGGTCATCGGGCACGAGGAGTCAAGGCACGTGCACGCGCGCGTGCGGAGCGTCGTCGGGGACCCCAATGTGCCGATTCATGCAGGGGCGCGCAATGTTTCCCCGTCTGCGCCGCGAGCGCGCAATGATCATCCGGCAGTGCGCAACAACCCTGCATTACGAGTGCGAACCTCGGCCCCTTAGGCTCGTGCCCCGTACCAGGAGTGGCGGCGACCGCCTGCTCGGCGGTTCCCCTCCCTCGTGGGCTTGCTTCGGCGTGCCCACGGGCCGCCGTGGTCGTCCCACCGCCTACAGGCAGCGATAAGGAGCCTCCGCAGTGCTGGACCACGGCGCAGCCCCACCGGTCGTCGACACGACCACCCCCAAGACCTCCGCGCTCAGCGCACTCACCCGGCGCAAGCCGGTGGAACGCCTGGTCATGGAGGGTGGGCAGGGTGAGGGCGGCAGCCTCCGCCGTTCCCTCTCCATGTGGCAGCTGACCATGATCAGCATCGGTGCCACGCTCGGCACCGGCATCTTCGTCGTCCTCGGCGACGCCGCCCCCAAGGCCGGCCCCGCCGTGACGATCTCCTTCGTGATCGCGGGCCTGACCGCGCTCTTCTCCGCCCTGTCCTACGCGGAGCTGGCCGGATCGGTGCCCGTCTCCGGATCCTCGTACTCGTATGCGTACGCAACGATGGGTGAGCTCGTCGCCTGGGTCTGCGGCTGGTGCCTGGTCCTGGAGTACGGCGTTTCCGTCGCGGCGGTCGCCGTCGGCTGGGGCGAGTACCTCAACGAACTCCTCGACGGCACCCTGGGGTTCACCATCCCCGAACAGGTCTCGTCCCCGATGGGCGAGGGCGGCTTCATCAACCTGCCCGCGCTGGTCGTCGTGCTGCTCGCCATGGTGTTCCTGATGCGCGGCGCCAAGGAGAGCGCCCGGATCAACTCGATCATGGTCGCGGTGAAGATCGTCACCCTGCTGCTCTTCATCGGCATCGGCTTCCTGGGCATCAAGGGCGGCAACTACACGCCCCTCGCCCCGCTCGGCATCACGGGCATCAGCGCCGGCGCCGCCACCCTCTTCTTCTCGTACATCGGCTTCGACGCCGCCTCCACCGCCGGTGAGGAGGCCAAGAATCCCAAGCGCGACCTGCCCCGCGCGATCATGCTCTCGCTGCTGATCGTCACCGTGCTCTACGTCCTCGTCGCCTTCGTCGCCGTCGGCGCCATGCCGTGGCAGGACTTCGGGTCCACCGAGGCCGCGCTCGCCCAGATCATGACCGACGTCTCGGGGCACACCTTCTGGGGTGTCGTCCTCGCCGCCGGCGCCGTCGTCGCCATCGCCTCCGTCGTCTTCGCCGTCCTCTACGGCCAGACCCGCATCCTCTTCGCCATGTCGCGCGACGGGCTCGTCCCCAGGGTCTTCGCCAAGGTCGAGGCCAAGTCCGGCGCCCCCCGCGTCAACGTGGTGATCGTCTCCCTCTTCTGCGGCACCCTCGCGGCCTTCATCCCGCTCGGCAAGCTCGCCGACGCCACCAGCATCGGCACGCTCTTCGCCTTCGGCCTCGTCAACGTCGCCGTCGTCATCCTGCGCAGGACCCGCCCCGACCTGCCGCGCACCTTCAAGGTCGCGCTCTTCCCGATCACGCCGATCCTCGGCCTGCTCGCCTGCGGCTACATGATGTTCAGTCTGGACACCGCCACGTGGATCGTCTTCGGTGGCTGGATGGTGGCCGGCCTCGTGTTCTACTTCCTGTACGGCATGCGCCGCTCCCGACTGGCCACATCAGAGAAGTGATCCACCCGCAGTGCGACTGAACGACCTCGACGAACGCATCGTCCACGCCCTCGCGGAAGACGCCCGCCGCAGCTACGCCGACATCGGCTCGCTCGTCGGCCTCTCGGCGCCCGCCGTGAAACGGCGCGTGGACCGGCTCAGGGCCGAGGGCGCCATCACCGGATTCACCGTACGGGTGGACCCGGCGGCGCTCGGCTGGGAGACCGAGGGCTTCGTCGAGATCTACTGCCGCCACAACACCTCGCCGGACGACATCCGGCGAGGTCTGGAGCGGTACCCCGAGGTGGTGTCCGCGTCGACCGTCACCGGTGACGCGGACGCCGTCGTCCAGGTCTTCGCCTCGGACATGCGCCACTTCGAGCGCGTCCTGGAGCGGATCGCGGGCGAGCCCTTCGTGGAGCGCACCAAGTCCGTCCTGGTGCTCTCGCCGCTGCTGCGGCGCTTCTCCTCGGGCTCGCCCGCGTAGTCCTGCGTAGTCCCTCGTACTCCCTCGTACTCCCTCGTGGTCCCGCGCAGTCCTGCGCGGGACTGCGGGGCACGGGCGGTCGGGGCGGTGCGGGCCGTGGTTCCCGCACCGCCCCTCGCCCGCCCACCCCCGTGGGGCGGGTCTACTCGGTCGGGTAGTCGAGCTGCCAGGGCAGCACCTTGAAGTCACCGGTGCCCGGCTGCACCTTCTCGAAGGGGGCGGAGCTCAGGCACGGCGGAACCTCCAGGTTCGTGTCGCGCCCGATCCAGCTGTAGCCCAGACGGTCGCGCTTCCCGTTGTCGTGCACCGAGATCCCGACGCGCTTGTTCCGGAAGGCGTCCACGTCGGTCTCGGTCACGACGCCCGTCACCACGGCCACCTTGCCGCCCGTGGTGAGGCAGTCGACCTTGGCCACCGCGTAGCCGCCCTTCCCGTCCTTGTAGTGGCTGAACCGGAAGGTGCCCGTCGCGGCCTGCGGATCCTTGTTGTCCTTCGCCGCCAGATGCGCGTCGAAGGAGAACGTGATGTCGTCGCCGGCCGGCCGGTACAGCTTCGCGGTGCCGGTCAGCGCGGCGGCCTCCTTGACGGTGGCCGCGACCGAGGCCGCGGCCGGGGCGGGAGCGTCGTCCGCCGCGGCGATACCCCCGGCTCCCAGGGTGAGCAGAACGGCGGCGGCGACGGCGACGGTCTTCGTACGACGGTTCATGGTCTTTCCCGGTCCTTTCGGCAGGTCGTCCGGCAGGTCTTCCGGACGAGGACCACTCTTCCGCGCAGGCCGCGCCACGGCGTCGAGCCGCAGGACGGTTCCCGTCTCCGCCGCGCGGCGGGGGAGCCGTACGACCCCCCGGCGGAGCCGTACGCAACGAATCGCCACGCGGGGCGTGGATCGCGCAATGGTTCGACGGTCGGTCCGCAACGCTCCCGCCTTGTCCGAACAGAGCGCGAAACCGTACCGTTTTTGACGTCTTCCCCTTGTACTCCGACCCCCCGAGGATCGCCCATGCCCGCGCTGCGCACCGCCCTGCTCCAGAGCTCCGGCGAGCTCGGTGACGTGGCCGCCAACCTCAAGATCCTCGACGAGGCCGCCGCCCGTGCCGCGGCCGCCGGAGCGGGCCTGCTGCTCGCCCCCGAGCTGTTCCTCACCGGCTACGCCATCGGCGCCGACATCGCGCGCCTGGCCGAGCCGGCCGACGGCCCCTCCGCCCGCGCCGTCGCGGCGATCGCCGTGCGCCACGGCCTCGCCGTCGGCTACGGCTACCCGGAGCGGGACACCGAGCGGCACGGGGTCCTCTACAACTCCGCGCAGCTCATCGGCGCCGACGGCGCCCCCCTCGCGCACTACCGCAAGACCCACCTCTTCGGCGACTTCGAGCTGACCTGGTTCACCCCCGGTGACCAGGCCGTCGTCCAGGCGGAGATCGACGGCCTCACCGTCGGCATGATGATCTGCTACGACGTCGAGTTCCCCGAGAACGTACGGGCGCACGCGCTGGCCGGTACGGACCTCCTCCTCGTCCCGACCGCGCTGATGCACCCCGCCGAGATCGTGCCCCTGTCCGTGGTCCCGGTCCGCGCCTTCGAGAACCAGCTCTACCTCGCGTACGCCAACCGGACCGGCCCCGAGGGCGCCTTCGAGTTCGTCGGCCTCTCCGCCCTGGCCGGCCCCGACGGCACCGCCCGGGCCCGCGCCGGGCGCGGCGAGGAACTCGTCATCGGCGACGTCGACCCCGACTTCCTGGCGGCCTCCCGCGCGGAGAACCCCTACCTCCGCGACCGGCGCCCGGGCCTCTACGGCCCCCTCGTCTGAGCCCGCCCGCCCCCGCCTTCCCGACCTGCCTCATCTTTTCCGTGCAAGGAGTCCGTACCCCATGACGTCCACGGTGCCCACGACCGCCGTCCCCCACAGCGACGGCCAGCCGCCGATCACGATGTTCGGCCCGGACTTCCCGTACGCGTACGACGACTTCCTGGCCCACCCGGCCGGGCTCGGCCAGATACCGGCCACCGAGCACGGCACCGAGGTCGCCGTCATCGGCGGCGGTCTCTCCGGCATCATCGCCGCGTACGAGCTCATGAAGATGGGCCTCAAGCCCGTCGTCTACGAGGCCGACCAGATCGGCGGCCGACTGCGCACGGTCGGCTTCGAGGGCACCGCCACCGAGGGCCTGACCGCGGAGATGGGTGCCATGCGCTTCCCGCCGTCCTCGACCGCGCTCCAGCACTACATCGACCTCGTCGGCCTGGAGACCACGCCCTTCCCGAACCCGCTGGCCGAGTCGACCCCGTCGACCGTCGTCGACCTCAAGGGCGAGTCGCACTACGCCACCACCGTCGACGACCTGCCGCAGGTCTACCGCGACGTGATGAACGCGTGGAACGCCTGCCTGGACGAGGGCGCCGACTTCTCCGACATGAACCAGGCCATGCGCGAGCGCGACGTCCCGCGCATCCGCGAGATCTGGTCGAAGCTCGTCGAGAAGCTCGACAACCAGACCTTCTACGGCTTCCTCTGCGAGTCGGAGTCCTTCAAGTCCTTCCGGCACCGCGAGATCTTCGGCCAGGTCGGCTTCGGCACCGGCGGCTGGGACACCGACTTCCCCAACTCCATCCTGGAGATCCTCCGCGTCGTCTACACCGAGGCGGACGACCACCACCGGGGCATCGTGGGCGGCTCGCAGCAGCTGCCGCTGCGCCTGTGGGAGCGCGAGCCGCAGAAGATCGTCCACTGGGCGCCGGGCACGTCGCTCAGCTCCCTGCACGAGGGCGCCCCGAAGCCGGCCGTGACCCGGCTGAACCGGACCGCCGGCAACCGGATCACGGTCACCGACGCCTCCGGCGACATCCGTACGTACCCGGCGGCGATCTTCACCGCCCAGTCCTGGATGCTGCTCTCCAAGATCGCCTGCGACGACTCGCTCTTCCCGATCGACCACTGGACGGCGATCGAGCGCACCCACTACATGGAGAGCTCCAAGCTCTTCGTCCCTGTCGACCGGCCGTTCTGGCTGGACAAGGACGAGGAGACCGGCCGCGACGTCATGTCGATGACGCTGACCGACCGGATGACCCGCGGCACGTACCTCCTCGACGACGGCCCGGACAAGCCGGCCACCATCTGCCTCTCGTACACCTGGTGCGACGACAGCCTGAAGTGGCTGCCGCTCTCCGCCAACGAGCGGATGGAGGTCATGCTGAAGTCGCTCGGCGAGATCTACCCGAAGGTCGACATCCGGAAGCACATCATCGGCAACCCGGTGACGGTCTCCTGGGAGAACGAGCCCTACTTCATGGGCGCCTTCAAGGCGAACCTGCCGGGCCACTACCGCTACCAGCGCCGCCTGTTCACGCACTTCATGCAGGACCGGCTGCCCGAGGACAAGCGGGGCATCTTCCTCGCGGGCGACGACATCTCCTGGACGGCCGGCTGGGCCGAGGGCGCGGTGCAGACGGCTCTCAACGCGGTGTGGGGCGTGATGCACCACTTCGGCGGCGGCACCGACGCCACCAACCCGGGTCCGGGCGACGTCTACGAGGAGATCGCCCCGGTCGAGCTGCCGGAGGACTGATCCCCGTACGGGTCAGGGCCTGGTGAGCGGCGTGAGCAGCATCCGCCCCACCAGGCCGACCGACCGGTCGAGGCGTTCCGTGAACTCCCCGGCCAGCTCGGGCAGCCCGCGCAGCTGCCAGAGCGAGCGTGCCGACAGCCAGGCCCCGTCGCGGGCCCGGTCCAGGCTCCAGCAGCCGAGCAGATGCGTCAGCGGGTCCGCGATCTCCAGGAGGTCCGGGCCCGGCATCAGTTCCTCCCGGATGCGCTCCTCCAGGAGGACGAGGATGTCGCCGACCCGGTCGAACTCGTCCTCCAGGTCCGTCGGCGCGCACTCCAGGATCCGGCACGCGTCGACCACCGCGAGCGGCAGGTCGTGGCCGACGTGGGCGTTGATCCCGGCGAGCGCGAACTGCAGCGGGCGTACGCCGGGGTGGCGCCGGTAGTGGAACAGCGGCCGCCAGCAGGCGGGCGCCGGGCCGCCGCCGGCGACGGAGTCGACCGCCGCGAGATAGCGCTCGGCGAAGCGCACGTCGAGGGTGGAGGCGGCCTTGCGGTCGGCGAAGGTACCCGCCTCGATGGCGCGGCCGATCTCCTCGGTGACCGTCAGATAGACCCGGTTGAAGACGGCGACCCCGTCGGCGGGATGCCAGGCGGAGCGGAGTGACCGCATCCGGTCCACCACGGGGTCGACCGCCGAGAACGGCCCGATGTCCTGCCTGATGTCCTGCCCGACCTGCTGGGTCTGCGCCATGGGGGCAGGCTTCCAGCCGCCGGGCCCGGAGGGAACTCCCCGGGGCCCGGCTTACCCAGAACGGGCGAATCACTCAGTTCTTCGGTGCCGGCTCCACGCCCGGGGTGCTCTCGTCCGAGGTCCGACCCGGGGTGCCCTCGTACGAGCTCGTGCCCGAGTCCAGGAGCGGTTCCTGCTGCTTGAGGTGGGGCGGGGCGAAGGCCCGCAGCACGTGGTAGCCGGTGATGACGACGATCGTGCCGAGCGCGATGCCGCCCAGCTCGAAGGTGTCCGTGAAGGTGAGCTTCACGCCGCCGACGCCGATGATGATGCCGGCCGCGGCCGGGACCAGATTGAGAGGGTTGCGCAGGTCGACCTTGGCGTTGATCCAGATCTGGGCGCCGAGCAGGCCGATCATGCCGTACAGGATCACGGTGATGCCGCCGAGGACACCGCCGGGGATGGCGGCGACGATCGCGCCGAACTTCGGGCAGAGGCCGAAGAGGAGGGCGAAGCCGGCCGCGGCCCAGTAGGCGGCGGTCGAGTAGACCCGGGTGGCGGCCATGACGCCGATGTTCTCGGAGTACGTGGTGTTCGGCGGGCCGCCCACGGCGGTCGACAGCACCGAGGCGGCGCCGTCGGCGGCGATCGCGGTGCCGAGCTTGTCGTCCAGGTTGTCGCCGGTCATCTCGCCGACGGCCTTGACGTGGCCGGCGTTCTCGGCGATCAGCGCGATGACCACGGGCAGCGCGACCAGGATCGCGGACCACTCGAAGCTCGGTCCGTGGAAGGTCGGCAGGCCGATCCAGTCGGCCTTCGACACGCCGGAGAGGTCGAGCCGCCAGTGGTCGGTGACCTGGCCGCTCGGGGACATCGAGTGGATCTTGCCGAAGACGAGGTCGAAGATCCAGGAGATGGCGTAGCCGAAGATCAGGCCGAGGAAGATCGCGATCCGCGACCAGAAGCCGCGCAGGCAGACCACGGCCAGACCGGTGAACAGCATCACGAGCAGCGCCGTCCACTGGTCCTGCGGCCAGTACGTCGACGCGGTGACCGGGGCCAGGTTGAAGCCGATCAGCATGACGACGGCGCCGGTCACGATCGGGGGCATCGCCGCGTGGATGATCCGCGCGCCGAACTTCCGTACGGCCAGACCGGCCAGGAAGAGCACCGCGCCGACGACGAGGACCGCGCCGGTCACGGTGGCGCTGGTGCCGCCCGAGGCCCGGATCGCGGCGGCGACGCCGACGAAGGAGAGCGAGCAGCCGAGGTAGGACGGGACGGTGCCGCGGGTCGCGAGGAGGAAGATCGCGGTCGCGACACCGGACATCATGATCGCGAGGTTCGGGTCCAGGCCCATCAGGACCGGGGCGACGAAGGACGCCCCGAACATGGCGACGACGTGCTGGGCGCCGAGCCCGACGGTGCGAGGCCAGGAGAGCCGCTCGTCCGGCCGGACGACGGCCCCGGGAGCGGGTGTTCTCCCGTCGCCGTGCAGGGTCCAGCGCACGCCGAGGTTCATGAGGTCGCTCCCGTTCCGAGGTTTCCGGCGGCCGTGTCATGACCGCAAAAGATCAGCCACATGGTATGCGCCGCGGCTCGCCGGAACCGCGCTCCGTCGTCGGTACGGAGCGGACCGGCGGTTACGCGACCGGGCCGGAGCTCTTCGCGGGGGCGCCGTCCGCCCTGGCCGACGCCGCCGCCTCGCGCGCGCCGGGCCGCAGGACGCCCGCGCCGAGCACGAGACCCAGGGCCAGCAGCGTGACCAGCCCGAAGGAGAAGACGAGGGAGGTCGCGTCGGCGATGCCGCCGATCGCCGAGGGGGCGATGAGGCCCGAGGTGTACGTGATGGTGGCGACGCCCGCGATGGCCTGGCTGGGGTTCGGGCCGCTGCGGGCCGCGGCGGCGAAGGCGAGCGGGACGACGACGGCGACACCGAGTCCGATGAGACCGAATCCGGCCATCGCGACGGCGGCGTGCGGGGCGAGGACGACCATGAGCCCGCCGAGGGTGGCGACGGCGCCCCCGGCCCGTACCGTACGGACCGCGCCGAAGCGGTCCACGACGCGGTCGCCGGTCAGCCGGGCCACGGCCATCGTCAGCGCGAAGGCGGTCGTCGAGGCGGCCGCGAGCCCGGCCGAGGTGCCCAGCTCGTCCCGGAGGTAGACGGCCGACCAGTCGAGGCTGGCGCCCTCCGCGAACACCGCGCAGAAGCCGATGGCGCCGATGATCAGCGCGGCCTTCGGCGGCAGCGAGAACCGCGGCGGTGCCTCCTCGTCCTGCGTGCTGTGGACGTCGAGGACGCCCTGGCAGCAGACCAGGCCGAGCGCGGTGAGGGTCAGGGCCGCGATCAGGTGGTGGATCCGGGCGTCGCCGCCCAGGTGGGCCGCGACCGTGCCGGCGGCCGAGCCGAGCAGCGCGCCCGCGCTCCACATGCCGTGCAGGCTCGACATGATGGACTTGCCGAGCCGGTTCTCGGTCTCGACGCCGAGCGCGTTCATCGCCACGTCGGACATGCCCGCCGTCGCGCCGTACACGAAGAGCGCGCCGCACAGCCCCCAGATGTTCGGGGCCAGCGAGGGCAGGGTCAGCGACAGCGTCCACAGGGAGAGCAGGCCGCGCAGGGCCGTGCGGGCGCCGAAGCGGTGGCTGATGGCGCCGGCCAGCGGCATCGCGACGGAGGCGCCGAGCGCGGGGAACGCGAGCGCGAGCCCGAGCTGGCCGGCGCTGACGCTCGCGTGCTCCTGGATCCACGGGATGCGGGTCGCGAAGCTGCCGGTCACCGCGCCGTGGACGCAGAAGACCGCGGCGACGGCGAAGCGCGCCCGCCGCAGACGCTCGGTGCTGAAGACGGTCGGCGCCGCCATGTGCCCTCCCTGTGTCGTGGTGTGGCGGTAAACTATCAGGGACCCTGCCTGATAAATAGTGTCCAGGGGAGTCCGCACGGGAAACGAGTCTGAGAGGATCGCCGCATGGCCGCATCCCCGAGCACCGCCCGAGCCATCAACGACCGGCTCGCCCTGCGACTGCTCCAGGACGAGGGCCCGTTGACGGCCACGCAGCTCAAGACGCTCACCGGACTCTCCCGCCCGACCGTCGCCGACCTCGTCGAGCGGCTCCGGGAGTCCGGGCTCGTCCACGTCGTGGGGGAGTCCGGGGCGGAGCGCCGCGGACCCAACGCCAAGCTGTACGGGATCGTGGCCGACCGCGCGCACCTCGCCGCGCTCGACGTGCGCACCCGCTCCGTCTCCGTCACCGTCTCCGACCTGCTCGGCACCACCCTCGCCGAGGCCACCGTGCCCGTCGGCGACGACAGCGGGACCGGCCCGGCCGTCGACAAGGCGGTCACGCTCCTGGAGCGCACCGCGAAGGAGGCCGGCGTCGACCGGCTGCACACCGTGGCCGTCGGCGCCCCCGGCCTCATCGACCCGGCCACCGGCGAGCTGCGCGACTCCTCGGGACTGCCCGCCTGGCACCGGCATCTCATCGGCGTCCTCCAGGAACGGCTCCCCGCCCAGGTCCTCGTCGAGAACGAGACCAACCTCGCCGCCGTCGCCGAGCTCCGCGCGGGCGCCGCCCGCGACCGGGACGACTTCGTCCTGCTCTGGCTCGGCCAGGGCGTCGGCGCGTCCGTGGTCCTGGACGGCCGGCTGCGCCGCGGGGCCTCGGGCGGCGCGGGCGAGATCGGCTTCCTGCCCGTGCCGGGCACCTCCGGGCTCCCCTCGGCCACCGGCTGCGACGGCGGCTTCCACGAGCTGGCCTGCACGGCCGCGGTCGAGCAGCTGGCCGCCGCCCACGGACTCGACCCGGCCGAGGCGCTCGCCTCGGGCCACGGCCCCTTCCTGGACGCGCTGGCCCGCCGCCTGGCCGTCGGCGCGGCGGCCGTCGCCTCCGTCCTGGATCCCGGCTGCGTCGTCCTCGGGGGAGAGACGGGCCATCAGGGCGGCCCCGAACTCGCGGCCCGGGTGGAGGCGGAACTGGCGGCCCTCTCCCCGCTCCGCACGGAGGTCCGCCCGACGGCGCTCGGTGACGCGGCCGTACTGCGCGGCGCGCTCCTCCTGGCCCGCGACGCGGCCCAGGACGCGCTCTTCGGCCCGCCGGCCACGGGGCTCTGACCCGGGTGTCCCGGGCGCCTCAGGCGCCGGTCACCCTCGCGTCACGGTCACCGTCACCGTGTCCTGCCCGGGGCTGGTGACGAGCTGAAGCAGCCGGGCATCGGGTGACGACACGACGTCGGCGCCCTGGCTCTCGACCTGGTAGCCACCGGGGTAGGCGCTCTGCGGCAGGAACACCTCGGTGCGGGCTCCCGGGGCGAACGGCAGGCCGGAATCGGCGCGGCGGGTGCTGTACCGGAGGGTGAACGTCCCGGTCGCGCTGTCGTATTGCCACTGCTGCGGGGTACCCGCGACGGCACGTGGATAGGGCCGGACGATCGACGGGTCCATCAGATTGGGTCCGGTCGGCGGCTCCTGGGGATGGCCGGGAGTCTGGTCCTGCGGCCGGGACCAGAACATCCAGGAAGCCATGTCGGCGTCGAACCGATCGGCGAGAGCGGTCAGCTTCGTCGCGTTCGTGGTCGCGCCGAACTCGGTCACCACCCCGACGACGCCTTCGGCGGCCGAGCGGGCCAGTCCGTTGGTCACACAGGTGTCGACCTTGCCGAGGCAGTAGTCGTGAAAACTCATCCCCGCCTTCGGATCGCCGGTCGGATTCGGCATCCAGTTCGGCGTACCGAAGTCGTTGGTCAGGGACGGTTCGTAGAACAGCAGGTGGTTCCGGTCGACTCGGCGGATGGCGTTCATGACCTTCGCCTCGAAGGGCGCGAGCACACCGGTCTCGAACCGGGGACAGCCCTTCGGGAAGCAGGACGGGTATTCCCAGCCGGGCCACGGCTCATTGATCAGGTCGTAGCCCAGCACGTACGGCTGGTCCACGAATCGTTGCGCGACGTGCGCCCACATGGCCGCATAGTGTTCCTGCAGCCCGACACCGTCGGGCGCGGCGCGGTCGCGCCAGAAGTTCGCCCACGTCTGGTTCTGCGCGGGGCTCGTGAAGTAGACCAGGGGAAAGCCCGGATTCGGCTGCACCGGGAACCCGTCGGCGTACGTCGCCCAGTCGGGGAATCCGCTCCAGCTCGCGCCCACCGATTTGTTGAACGCGTCCTGATGGGAATCGACGAGGCTGTAGATGTGGTGCCGGGCCAGCAACTGCTGGGTCTGCCTGATCTTCTCGATGTAGTCGTCGTCGTAGACGCCGGCCCGCGGCTCCACCGCCTTCCACGCGAAACCCAGCCGCACCGCGTTGAAACCGTTCTCCGCCAGGAACCGCGCGTCCTTCTCGCCGAAGCCTCCCGCCGCGGGGAAGTACGGCGGATTCTTGTAGACCATGTTCACGCCGTGCACGGTGACCACTCGGCCCTGGTCGTCGGTGAGCCAGCGGCCGGCGTGTCCCGGTTCGGGAGGCGCCGATGCCGCCGCGGCCGGTGTGGTCAGTCCCAGCACCAGCATGACCAATCCGAGACAGCGCGCGGTCGAGGACATGACGGTCATCGCGCAGAGCCTTTCGACGAGCATGCGCCGGCATGTTCACGGCGCCGTCGACGGGAGCGAGAAGCCGAACGCGGCAGGACCGAGAGCGCGGCAGTGACGCGGAAACGCTACAAAGCTCCGTCCGGATTCGGCCGCGACACCCCGTTGGCGACCGCCGAGGGCGGCTGCCGTCACCCGAACGGTGAGCCGCTGCGCGCCGACCGTCACCCAGCGGTGAGCCGTCGCTACGCGCCCGCCGTCTCCTCCGGTCCGCCGAACCGGCCCGCCAGGAACTCGTCGAACGTCACCCGGCCCACCGCGCGGTCCGGTGCCAGGTGCTCGCCGCGCCGCAGCCCCCGGTAGACCCTGCCCGGCAGCGGGACCTCGACCACGCGGCGGCGGCGACCGCTCGCCCGCAGGTAGGAGTGGGCCAGCTCGACGAACGTACGAATCTCCGGGCCGGCCATGTCCTCCACCCGGCCCGCCGGCGGCCCCGCGGCCAGCTCGGCGAGGCGGGCAGCCGCCTCCGTCACCTCCAGCGGCTGGTCCCGCACCTCCTTGGGCAGCAGCATCACGGGCGGCTTCGCCAGGCCCTGGAGCAGCTGGAGGATCAGGTCGTGGAACTGGGTGGTGCGCAGCAGCGTCCAGCCGATGCCCGAGCCCTGGATCATGCGTTCCACCGCGTACTTGGTGCGGTAGTAGCCGAGCGGCACCCGGTCGACGCCGATGATCGAGATGTACAGGAGGTGCGGCACCCCGGCGCGCCGCGCCGCCTCGATCAGGACGCGGGCGGCGTCCTTGTCGCCGCGCAGGATGTTGCTGCAGTGGACGACCGCGTCCACGCCTTCGACCGCCCGGTCGAGCAGGGGCCCGCCCTGTCGCAGGTCGACCGCGTACGGCGGGGAGTGCCTGCTGAGGACGCGTACCTCGTGGCCGTCCGCCCGCAGCCGTTCGCAGACGGGCCGGCCCAGGGTTCCCGTGCCACCGGTCACCAGGATCGTGCTCATGTCTCAAGACTGACGGTCCTGGCCGCGGTCCGCACACGCGGAGCGCCGCGCCCCGGACAGGGGGGCGCGGCGCGGTGGGAGCCCGGCGGCGGCCAAGGGCCGTGAGAGTCCGCCGCCGGGGGTCTATCGGAGGGGGTGCGTCGGCTGACGTGTCAGCAGGCGCCGAGGTCCTTCCAGACACCCCAGTCGCCGGTCGTGCCCGGCGTCTCGTTCTGGGTCCACCACTGGGCCTTGTACTTGCGGCCGTTGTGGGAGACCTCGGTGCCCGCGTTGTAGACCGTGCCGGCCACGTACGCCGGGACGGTGCAGCCCGTGGTGGGCGGCGTCGTCGGCGGGGTCGTCGGAGGCGTGGTCGGGGGAGTCGTCGGCGGGGTGGTGGGCGGCGTGGTCGGAGGGGTGGTCGGCGGCGTGGTGGAGCCGGGCTCCACGACCGTCGTCCCGCGCGCCAGGTCACCGGCGAGGGCGTACGCCGTGCCGTTGATGTTCACCGTCCAGTTGGAGGGGGTGGACACCGGCAGGTAGTAGTTGAACGCCAGGTCGACCGAGGCGCCCGGGGCCAGCGACTGCCAGGCCGGGAGCTTCAGGGAGACGCGGTGGAAGTCGCCCTTCAGGCCGCCCACGTTGCTGCCCGTGTGGTCGCTGCTGATGACCTTCGTGCCGAAGCCCGACTGGTCCGACGCGTTGGCCGGCGCCGAGGTGCCGTAGTCGAACTGGAACTCCGTGCCGCCCGGCAGCGCGGTCGCCGTGTTGTTGGTGATCTTGATCTTCGGGGTGATCGGGTAGTTCGAGTCGCCCAGCTTGAACTCGGTGAACTGCGCGTCGATCTTCACGGCCTTGGTCGGCAGGGCCGCGTTGGACTTCTTCGCGCCGTACGGGGTGGCCGCCTTGAACTTGTCGTACATCAGCGAGGTGAGCGTGGAGCCCATCTCGTACTGGCCCTTGGTGGCGTTCCAGGCGTAGTCACCGGCCATCTCCCAGACCATGGTGCCGCCGATGCCCTTGCTGACCACGTAGTCGGCCTTGGCGGCCACCGACTGCTCGTCCTCGGTGGAGAGGAAGACCTTCTTCTGCGCGTTCCACAGCCACGGCGCGACCAGGGTCGAGTCGTACTTGCGGGCGTAGGTGCCGGTCAGGGTGGTGTTCGCCGGGAAGCCGTACTGCGTGACGTAGTCGCCGACGATCCCCTTCTCGAGGTTCTTGGCGTGCCACATCGGGTTGGAGCCGGCGGGCGACTCGACACCGTTGGTGTCCTTGTCGTGCCACAGGTTGTCGATGCCGGTGGCGCCGTCGCCGCACTTGGTCAGACCGGCGCCGGCGGGGCAGGTGGTCGCGGAGGCCTTGCCCCACAGACCGTCGGTGCCGCCCTGCACGTTCTTGTGACCGCGGGTGTAGTAGGGCAGGCCGATGTTGATGCGGCCGGCCGGCATCGAGCCGCGGAAGTAGTGGTACGCCCAGTCGGTGTTGAGGTACCCGATGTTGCCGTACTGCGCAGAGCCGTAGACGTTGGCGGCGGCGAGCTCGCCGTCCTTGCCGTCGTCGAAGAGGGAGGCGTTGGGGCCGACGTACTCGTTCCAGGCGCCGTGCAGGTCGTAGGACATGATGTTGACGTAGTCCAGATACTTCTGCATCTGGAAGGTCTCCATGCCCCGCAGCAGGTAGCCGGAGGAGGGGGCGGCGACGGTCAGCAGGTAGTGCTTGCCGTCGGCGGCGCCCGCGACGTCGAGCTTCTCGCGCAGGGACTTCATGAGGGCCGCGTAGCCCTGCACGAGTCCGGCGCGGCGCGCGTTGGCGAGCTGCCAGTCGAGCGGGTTGCCGGCGTCCTTCATGGTCGTCGGGTATTCGTAGTCGATGTCGACGCCGTTGAAGCCGTACTTCCGGATGAAGTCGACGGACGAGGCGGCGAAGGTGTCGATCCCGGCCTGGTTGACCGAACCGTCGGCGTTGGTCGCCATCGAGTAGAAGCCGCCGGAGTTGACCCGGTCGCCGTTGTCCGCGAAGTAGCCGCCGGTCTCCGCCCAGCCGCCGACCGAGATCAGCGTCTTGACGTTCGGGTGCTGCTTCTTGAACTTGTTGAGCAGGTTGAAGTGCCCCTTGTACGCGTACGCGGGGTCCATCTCGGCGCCCGCGACACCGGGCCAGGTCATCCCGGTGGCCGCGTTGTTCGGACCGTCCGTGCCGACGGAGAGCTTGTTGTCCCCGCCGATGTGACCGAAGGCGTAGTTGATGTGGGTGATCTTCTCCCACGGGATGTCCTTGGCCAGGTACGCGGGCTGGCCGTTCTTGCCGTCGCGCCAGCCGGTGAAGTAGCCGATGACCCGGCGCTGGTGGTCCGCGCCCATCTTCTCGCGGCCCTCGGTGTCGTAGACCGAGCAGTAGGGGACGTCGACGCCCGGGGTCTTGTAGAGCCCGTCGGGGCGACAGGACTCGTTGTCGGCCGCGTACGAGACGCCGCCGGCGAGCGAGCTGAGCAGCAGTCCGGCGACGGCCGCGCCGGAAGCGAGCAGCGAGGCTCTCTTCGTGGTGGGGGACAACACGATCGGTTCCTCCTGGGGAGGTGGAAAAACACAACGAACAAGGGGGTGGGTCGTGTTGGGCCCGGGGAGTGCGCACACCGTCGGACCTGTACCTCGGAGGTGACACGGAGATTAAGAGGACTAGACCAGTGCGTCAATAGGTCTGGACCAAAGAAGGCGATAATGGCCACATGTGAGCCAGGCCACAGGGGCTCGCCGGTATGGCCGGTCACCAGGCGTGGCAGACTGGCCCTGTATCAGCAGCAGCGCACTCCGGGGTCGGTGTAATTCCGAACCGGCGGTATAGTCCGCGACCCGTCCGCAGCCAGCGGCCGGTTGACCAGGTGAAACTCCTGGACCGACGGTGAAAGTCCGGATGGGAGGCAGTGCGCGGCGGGCGACCCCTGTCAGGGGTGTGTCAGCCGTACGTCCGCTGGTCGCCGTGTCGGAAACGATCGGCGTACCCGCAGGACCCGGCCTCGGCGCACCCTGCGCGAGGCGTCTCACCCGCTCTCTGTCGTCATCGACAGGCCCCGGAGTCCGTGCCCGAAGAGGCAGGAGGACCCGGTGGCCCAGCAGGCCGACATCACCGCCATGCACCGAGCCGTCGAGCTCGCCGCACGCGGTCTCGGCGCCACCAGCCCCAACCCCGTCGTCGGCTGCGTCGTCACCGACGCCTCCGGACACCCGGTCGGCGAGGGCTGGCACCAGCGCGCCGGCGGCCCGCACGCCGAGGTCCACGCCCTGCGCGAGGCCGGCGTCCTGGCCCGCGGCGGCACCGCGTACGTCACCCTCGAACCCTGCAACCACACCGGCCGCACCGGCCCCTGCGCCCAGGCCCTGATCGAGGCCGGGATCAGCCGGGTCGTGTACGCGGTCGGCGACCCGAACCCGCAGGCCACCGGCGGTGCCGACACCCTGCGCGCCGCGGGCGTCGAGGTCACGGGCGGCCTCCTGGAGGACGAGGCCCGGGCGGTCAACATCGCCTGGCTCACCTCCGTACGCCACGGTCGGCCCTTCGTCCGGTGGAAGTACGCCGCCACCCTCGACGGCCGGATCGCCGCCGCCGACGGCACCTCCCGCTGGATCACCTCCGCCGAGTCCCGCGCCGACGTCCACCGGCTGCGCGCCGAGTCGGACGCCGTCGTCGTCGGCTCCGGCACCGCCCGCGCCGACGACCCCCACCTGGCCGTACGGGGCGTGGAAGGCGCCGTGCAGCCGCTGCGGGTCGTCGTCGACACCGAGGCGACCGCCGTGAAGCCCGGCGCCCGGATCCTCGACGACGCGGCCCCCACCCTCATCGCGATCGCCGAGGACGCCGAGAGCGACCTCCCCGACGTCGTACGCCTCCCCAGAGGCGGGCGCGGCCTGTCCGTACCCGCCCTCCTGGACGCCCTGCACGAGCGCGGCGTCCGCTCCGTCCTCCTCGAAGGCGGCCCCACCCTCGCGGGCGCCTTCGTCGCCGCGGGCGCCGTCGACCAGGTCGTCGGCTACCTCGCACCGGTCCTCCTCGGCGCGGGCCCGCAGGCCCTCGCCGACGCCGGAATCAACACCATCACCGAAGCGTTGCGGCTCGACGTCACCGAGACCGTCCGCATCGGACCCGACCTCCGTATCACCGCCACCCCCAAGGAGCGCTGACCGTGTTCACCGGAATCGTCGAAGAACTGGGCGAGGTCGTCGCCGTCGAGCAGCTGGAGGACGCCTCCCGCTTCCGACTGCGCGGCCCCCTGGTCACGGAAGGCGCCCAGCACGGCGACTCCATCGCCGTCAACGGTGTCTGTCTCACGGTCGTCGAGTTCGGCGACGGCGAGTTCACCGCCGACGTCATGGCCGAGACCCTCAAGCGGTCCAGCCTCGGCGCCCTCGAAGCGGGCTCCCGGGTCAACCTGGAGCGGCCCATGGCCGTGGGCGACCGCCTCGGCGGCCACATCGTCCAGGGACACGTCGACGGCACGGGCACGATCCTCGACCGGACCCCGTCCGAGCACTGGGAGCTCGTCAAGGTCGGCCTGCCCGCCCACCTCTCGCGCTACGTCGTCGAGAAGGGCTCGATCACGGTCGACGGCGTCAGCCTCACCGTCGTCGAGGTCGCCGACGACTGGTTCACCATCAGCCTCATCCCCACCACCCTCGCCCTGACCACGCTCGGCATCAAGGCGAGCGGCGACCCGGTCAACCTGGAAGTGGACGTCATCGCCAAGTACGTCGAGCGGCTGCTCGGCCCGAACGCCCAGGAGAACGGCAAGTGAACTGGCTCAACTCCGAGGCGTTCACCGTCCTCGACCAGCACATCATGTGGTCCGACATGATCGGCAACACGATCGGGCTCATAGCCCTCGCGCTCGGCTGGCGCCGCTCCATCCTCACCTGGCCCGCCCAGCTGCTCTCCGGCGTGATCCTCGTCGGCGCCTACGCCTCCGCCCACCTCTCCGGCGGCGTCGGCAAGCAGCTCCTCGTCATCGGCGTCGCCGCCTGGGGCTGGTGGCAGTGGAACCGGGGCCGGCAGCAGGCCCAGGACGGCTCCATCGCCGTCCGCTTCGCCACCTGGAGGGAGCGCGGCCTGCTCCTCGCGGGCGCGGTCGTCGGCACCCTCGCCGTCGGCGGGCTCTTCACCCTCTACCCGTCGCTCTCCTGGAGCCCGTGGGCCGACGCGTACATCTTCGTCGGCACCCTCGTCGCGATGGTCGCCCAGGCCCGCGGCCTCGTCGAGTTCTGGTTCGCCTGGCTCCTCGTCGACCTCGTCGGCGTCCCCCTCGCCTTCAACAGCGGCCTCGCCTTCTCCGGCCTGGTCTACGTCATCTACTTCGCCCTCGTCATCTGGGGCATGCGCGACTGGTGGCTCCGGACGCGCACGACCTCCGCCGCTCTGGAAGGAGCCCACGCATGAGCGCCGCCCTTCCCCTCTGGGACGCCACCGACCTCGCCCTCGACCCCGTCGAGCAGGCCGTCCGCGACATCGCCGCCGGGCGCCCCGTCGTCGTCGTCGACGACGAGGACCGCGAGAACGAGGGCGACCTCGTCATCGCCGCCGAGAAGGCGACCCCCGAGATCGTCGCCTTCATGATGAGCGAGTGCCGCGGCCTGATCTGCGCGCCCATGGAGGACGAGGAGCTGGAACGTCTCCACCTCCCGCAGATGGTCGAGCACAACACCGAGTCGATGCGGACGGCCTTCACCGTCTCCGTCGACGCGTCCCCCGCGCACGGCGTCACCACCGGCATCTCCGCCGCCGACCGCGCCACCACGCTGCGGATGCTGGCGAGCGGCAGCCACGAGCCGTCCGACTTCGTCCGCCCCGGCCACGTCTTCCCGCTGCGCGCCAAGCCCGGCGGCGTCCTCGCCCGCAACGGCCACACCGAGGCCGCCGTCGACCTCGCCCGCCTCGCGGGCCTCCGCCCGGCCGGCGCGATCGTCGAGATCGCCGGAGAGGACGGCGTCATGCTGCGCCTGCCCGAGCTCGTGCCCTTCGCCCGCAAGCACGGCCTCACGATCATCTCCATCGAGGACCTGATCGCCTACCGGCGCTCCGCCGAGCCGACCGTCCGCCGCGAGGCCGAGGTCCAGCTCCCCACCGCGCACGGCGACTTCACCGCGTACGGCTACCGCTCCACCGTCGACGGCGTCGAGCACGTCGCCCTGGTCCACGGCGAGGTCGGCGACGGCGAGGACCTGCTCGTCCGGGTCCACTCCGAGTGCCTGACCGGCGACATCTTCCACTCGCTGCGCTGCGACTGCGGCCCCCAGCTCCAGGCCTCCATGGACCGCATCCAGGAAGCCGGCCGCGGTGTCGTCGTCTACCTGCGCGGCCACGAGGGCCGCGGCATCGGCCTGCTCTCCAAGCTCCGCGCGTACGAGCTCCAGGAGCAGGGCCGCGACACCCTCGACGCCAACCTGGAGCTCGGGCTGCCCGCCGACGCCCGCGACTACGCGGCCGGCGCCCAGATCCTCGTCGACCTCGGCGTCCACAGCCTGCGCCTGATGACCAACAACCCCGACAAGATCGAGGCCCTGACCCGCTACGGCCTCCGGGTCGAGGGCCGCGAGCCCATGCCGGTCCAGGCCGGCGAGCACAACCTCCGCTACCTGCGCACCAAGCGGGACCGGATGGGCCACGACCTGCCCTGGCTGGACGGCTCCCCGGCCTCCACCTGCGGCAACCAGTAACTTCCACTTTTCGTACGGTTCAAGGAGAGACATGAGCGGCAAGGGCGCACCCGTCCTCAGCGTGAAGAACTGCGGCGACCTGCGGGTCGCGGTCATCGCGGCCCAGTGGCACGAGAAGATCATGGACGGCCTCGTCGACGGCGCCCTGCGCGCCCTGAGCGAGCTCGGCATCGACGAGCCGACCCTCCTGCGCGTCCCCGGCAGCTTCGAGCTCCCGGTCGTGGCGAAGGTCCTCGCCGGACGCGGCTACGATGCCATCGTCGCGCTCGGAGTCGTCATCCGCGGCGGAACCCCGCACTTCGAGTACGTGTGCCAGGGCGTGACCCACGGCCTCACCCAGGTCTCGATCGACACCGGCGTACCCGTCGGATTCGGCGTCCTCACCGTCGACAACGAAGAGCAGGCCCTCGACCGGGCCGGCCTCGAAGGCTCCTCCGAGGACAAGGGCCACGAAGCGGTCACCGCCGCCGTCGCCACCGCCACCACGCTGCGCACGGTCAGCGAACCCTGGCGCTGAGTGGCGCATCCGCACCCCGTACCCTTAGGACCATCATGGCGAACAAAACCTTCGAAGAGCTCTTCGCCGAGCTCAAGCTCAAGGCCGAGAACGGCGACCCGGCCACCTCCCGCACCGCGGAACTGGTGGACAAGGGCGTCCATGCCATCGGCAAGAAGGTCGTCGAGGAGGCCGCCGAGGTCTGGATGGCCGCCGAGTACGAGGGCAAGGAAGCGGCCGCCGAGGAGATCTCGCAGCTGCTGTACCACGTCCAGGTGATGATGGTCGCCCGCGGGATCTCGCTCGACGACGTCTACGCCCATCTCTGAGCAGGACCTCCGAGCACGACCTCTGAGTACGACCTCCGAGCACGACCTCTGAGCACGACTTCTCGGTCTCCCCACCACTCCCAGGCAAAGGAAGCTCACCCCATGCTGCGCATCGCCGTTCCCAACAAGGGTTCCCTCTCCGGACCTGCGTCGGCAATGCTCCATGAGGCCGGCTACCGCCAGCGCAAGGAGTCCAAGGAGCTCGTCGTCATCGACCCCGACAACGAGGTCGAGTTCTTCTACCTGCGGCCGAAGGACATCGCGATCTACGTCGCCTCCGGGAAGCTGGACATCGGCATCACCGGCCGTGACCTGCTCCTGGACTCCGGAGCCAGCGCCGAGGAGATCCTCGCGCTGAACTTCGGCCGCTCCACCTTCCGCTACGCCACCCGGCCGGGCACCGCGAACGGCCCGGAGGACTTCGGTGGCATGACCATCGCGACCTCCTACGAGGGCATCGTCGCCAAGCACCTCGCCGACCAGGGCATCGACGCCTCCGTCGTCCACCTGGACGGCGCGGTCGAGACCGCCATCCAGCTCGGCGTCGCCCAGGTCATCGCCGACGTCGTGGAGACCGGCACCAGCCTGCGCAACGCCGGCCTGGAGGTCATCGGCGAGCCGATCCTGACCTCCGAGGCCGTCGTCGTCCGCCGCCACGGCGCCTCGGACGACCACCCGCAGGTCCAGCAGTTCCTGCGCCGCCTCCAGGGCGTCCTGGTCGCCCGCTCGTACGTGATGATGGACTACGACTGCCGCGCCGAGCACCTGGAGCAGGCCGTCGCCCTCACCCCGGGCCTCGAGTCGCCGACCGTCTCCCCGCTGCACAACGAGGGCTGGGTCGCCGTCCGCGCGATGGTCCCCGCCAAGGAGGCGCAGCGGATCATGGACGACCTGTACGAGATCGGCGCCCGCGCCATCCTCACCACCGCCATCCACGCCTGCCGCCTCTGACGGCGGCCCGGCCCGCACGTCCCCCGAGGCACGGAGGAAGCCCCCGATGTCCCAGTCACCGCTGCCCGACCTCCCGGTCACCTTCCGTCCGGGGCGCACCCGGGCCGTCCTGCTGACCGTCGGAACCGTGATGTTCGTCGTCATCACGGCCGTCGCACTGATGCTGGAGCGACTGGGGCCGGGAGAGCGCGCCAGCTTCGTCTTCACCGCCGCGCTGCTCTTCGGGGTCCTCATCCTGCTGAGCCGCCCCAAGCTCGTCGCCGACGACGAGGGCGTCACGGTCGTCAACATCACCCGGACGCGGCGGCTCGCCTGGGCGGAGATCCTCAAGGTCAACCTCCGCCCCGGCGACGCCTGGGTCTTCCTCGACCTGAGCGACGGCACCAGCCTGCCGGCGCTCGGCATCCAGCCCGGCATCGCCAGGGAAGCGGCGATCCGGGACGCCCGCGCTCTGCGGGCCCTGGTCGACAGCCGGGGGACGGTCGCGGAGCGGGTCTGAGACCCGGGCCCCGGCGAACGGATCCCGGGCGGGAGAACCCGGATCCGTCCCCCATCCGGGGTCGGCCCCCTGCCACGCGGGGCGTTCGCGTGACTACTCTGGAGGCGGTGGTGCCGAGCGGCACCACCGCCTCGCACGTGCAGGGCCGCTGCCGCGGCCCGCGGGGCCACCCTTCGACCCGAGGAGTGACTCCCTCCAGCAATGGACGGATCGTCCGGTAGTACCTGCGCCGCCCCCTCCCAGGAGGCGGCGGCATGATCATCTCCCTTCTTCTGCTCGCGGCGGCCTTTCTCCTGATCCTCGCCAACGGCTTCTTCGTGGCCGCCGAGTTCGGACTCGTGACCGTCGAGCGCGCCGAGGCCGAGCGGGCTGCGGCCGCCGGCGACCGGCGCGCCCGCACCGTCGTCACCGCGCTGCGCGAGCTGTCCTTCCAGCTCTCCGGCACCCAGCTCGGCATCACCATCACCTCCCTCGTCGTCGGCATGCTCGCCGAGCCCGCGCTCGCCGGGCTGCTCCACGGGCCGCTCACCGCGACCGGACTGCCCGAAGGGGCCGTCTCCGGGATCTCGGTGGTGATCGGGATGCTCCTCGCCTCCGCCGTCCAGATGGTGGTCGGCGAGCTCGTACCCAAGAACTGGGCGGTCTCCAGGCCGCTCCAGGTGGCCCGCTTCGTCGCCACCCCGCAGCGCCGCTTCTCCGCGCTCTTCCGGCCGGTGATCGCCCTCCTCAACCGGGTCGCCAACCGGCTGGTCCGGCTCCTGGGCGTCGAGCCCACCGAGGAGCTGGACTCCGTCCGCACCCCCGGCGAGCTCGTCTCGCTCGCCCGGCACTCCGCCCTGGCCGGCGCGCTCGAACAGGACACCGCCGACCTCTTCGTCCGGACCCTCTCCCTCGGCGGCCTCACCGCCGAGCAGGTCATGACCCCGCGCGTGAAGGTGAACGCCCTCCAGTGGGACGCCACCGCGGCGGACGTCCTCAACCTCACCCGGGCCACCGGCCTCTCGCGCTTCCCGGTCTACCGCGACCGCATCGACGAGATCGTCGGCATGGTCCACCTCAAGGACGCGCTCGCCGTCGCCCCGCACGCCCGGCTGCGCACCCCCGTCGGCCGGATCGCGGTCCCGCCGCTCCTCGTCCCCGAGTCGCTGCCCGCCCAGGCCCTCCTGGAGCGGCTGCGCAGGGAGCAGCCGATCGCCGTGGTCGTCGACGAGTACGGCGGTACGGCCGGCGTCGTCACCCTGGAGGACATCGTCGAGGAGCTCGTCGGCGAGGTCCGCGACGAGCACGACACCCTCGCCGACGGGCGTCCCGAGCTGGCCGCCGCGCCCGCCGAGGACGGCCGGTCCGTCTGGGACGCCGACGGCTCCTGCCGGGTCCACACCCTGCGCCGGATAGGCCTCGACGTGCCCGACGGTCCGTACGAGACGGTGGCCGGGCTCGTCGCCGACCTCCTCGGGCGCATCCCCGCCCCCGGCGACCGCGTCGAGCTCCCCGGCTGGCGGCTCTCGGTGCGCCAGGTCGACCGCTACCGGGCCGAGCGCGTCCGGCTCGTGCGGACGGGCCCCGACCCGGACCCCCGCCCGGACACGGAGCCGTACGCCGACGCGGTCGCGGTGGACTCCGCCGCCCCGCTGGTCGCGGAGGGCGTCCGATGAGCACCCTCCAGCTCCTGCTCGCCCTGGTCCTGGTCCTGGCCAACGGCTTCTTCGTCGGGGCCGAGTTCGCGCTCGTCTCCGTCCGCCGCAGCCAGATCGAACCGCTCGGCGGCGCCCGCGCCCAGAAGGTCCTGCACGGTCTGGAGAACCTGCCGCAGATGATGGCGGCGGCGCAGTTCGGCATCACCGTCTGCTCGCTGACGCTCGGAGCCGTCGCCGAACCGACCGTCGCCGGGCTCCTCGAACCGGTCTTCCACACCGTCGGGGTCCCGGAGGGCCTGATCCATCCGCTCGGCTACGTCATCGCCCTCGCCGCGGTCGTCGTCCTTCACCTCGTCATCGGCGAGATGGTCCCGAAGAACCTGGCGATGGCGGCGCCCGAGCGGACCGCGCTCTGGCTCGCCCCGGGCCTGGTCGGCTTCGCCCGGCTCTGCCGGCCGGTGACGGTCGCGCTGGGCGCCTGCGCCCGGCTCGTCCTGCGGGCGTTCAAGGTCGAGCCGAAGGACGAGGTGGAGGCCGTCTTCACCCGGACGCAGCTCGGCCGGCTCGTCGAGGACGCCGGACAGGCCGGGCTGCTCGACCCGGCCGAGCAGGAGCGCCTGGAGGACGCCCTCGAACTGGGCAGCCGCCCGGTGACGGACGTCCTCATCGCCCCTGCCTCCCTGGTGACCGTCCCGCCGTCCGTCACCCCGCGCGAGATCGAGGAGCTGACCGTACGGACCGGCTACTCGCGCTTCCCGGTCCGCGCCGAGGCGCGCGGCACCTTCATGGGCTTCGTGCACGTGAAGGACGTCCTCGACCTGGAGGAGCGGGAGCGGGCCGTGCCGCACCAGCTGTGGCGGCCGATGGCGACGCTCCGCGCCGAGCTGCCGCTCGACGACGCCCTCACCGTGATGCGCCGCGCCGCCACCCATCTGGCGCAGGTCGCGGACGGCTCGGGCCGGGTCCTCGGGCTGGTCGCCCTGGAGGACGTCCTGGAGATGCTGGTGGGCGAGGTCCGCGACCCCGCCCACCGCGTGATCCCGGCCGCGGCTCCGGCGCCGGCGTCGGCCTAGGACCTGTCCGGCCCTGATCCGCCGGACACCGCCTAGTACCCCGGCGGCTCCTGCTGAGGGCCGCGGTCGATCGGACCGCGGCCCGACAGGACCTCGCCGTACGCCTGCATGAGGTCGGCGAGCCGGAGGGTCGCGAGGTCGTCCCGGGTCGGCGTGCCCGGGTAGCCGGAGAGCCGCAGGTCCCGGTAGGCGCAGGACTTCTCGTACAGGGTGCGCAGGAAGCGGCCGTTGCCCAGCTCGTCGATCCAGCCCTGCTCCACGACGTGCCCGCTGATCGAGCCGAGCTCGTCCCGGGCCTCGTCGTCCCAGCCGTCCCCGTTGGCCGCGGCCAGGACCTCGCCGATCGCGGTGAGTTCGAGCGGCCGGTACGAGGGGAAGTCGACCCGCGTGGTGAAGCGGGAGGACAGGCCGGGGTTGGTGGTGAGCAGCCGGTCCATGCCCTCGGGGTAGCCGGCGAGGATGACCACCAGATGGTCGCGGTTGTCCTCGGCCCGCTTGAGGAGGACCTGGAGGGCCTCGTCCCCGTAGGCGTCGCCCTTGCTGTAGCCCGTGTTGGAGAGGGCGTACGCCTCGTCGACGAAGAGCACCCCGCCGAGCGCCGAGTCGATGAGTTCGTTGGCCTTGACCGCCGTCTGCCCGAGGAACTCGCCGACGAGATCGGCCCGCTGGGCCTCCACGAGGTGGTCGCCGCCGAGCAGCCCGAGGGCGTAGAAGACCCGCCCCAGGATCCGGGCGACCGTCGTCTTCCCGGTGCCGGAGGGACCGGAGAAGACGAAGTGCCGCTTCGGCGGCTGGACGGGGAGCCCCTGGTCGGCCCGGAGGCGTGCCATCTCCAGCTGGGCGGAGAGCGCCTTGACCTGGCGCTTCACCGGGTCGAGCCCGACCATGCCCTCCAGCTCGGCGAGCGCCTCCGCGAGCAGGACCGGGTCGGTGGGCCCGGCGGGGAAGCGCGGCGGCCCCGGCTGCGAGGGCAGGGGCGTCTTCTGCCGTACGGTCTCGGGCGGAGCCGCGGGAACGATCGGCGGTACGGGCTCGGGCGCGAGCCGCAGCCCGTCGCCGAGCGACCCGGCGTCGGGGTCGGCGCCAGGGGCGGTGTCCACCGTCTCCTGGCCGAGGCCGCCGCCGACGGTGCCGAGGGCGACCGTCGCGAGGCCGGACGGGTCGTCCATGCCGTCGTACCCCTCGAAGCCGTCGTACTCGGCGATCGCCGCGAGCCGGGCGGCCGTGTCCATGAACGCCGGGTCGATCCGGTGCACGGCCCGGTAGAGGGGCAGGGCCGCGGCGCTGCGGCCGGTGCCCTCGTGGGCGCGGGCGAGCCAGTAGCGGAGCTCCTTGCGCTGCGGCTGCTCGCTGCGGCAGCGCATCAGGGAGGCCGAGAGCAGCGGCTCCGCCTGGCCGTACATCTCCAGCCGGACCCGGGCCATGCCGCCGAAGAGGCCCGCCTCGATGCCGAGCAGCGGGTCGTCGACGAGGGTCTCCGTATGGCGGACGAGCTGGTCCCAGTCCTTGACGAGATAGGCGCGGCAGGCGTGGAGGAAGCGGACCTGCGGGTCGGTGTCGACCGGGGGGAGCCCCGCGAGCGCCCGGTCCAGCTCCGGCACGTGGCGTCCGTCGAGCCAGTGGGAGGCGTGGGCGAGCAGCAGGTCGCGCGGGCTCTCCAGAACGGGCTGGACCCACCAGCCCAGCCAGTACCAGGAGTTCAGCGTGCGCCGGTGCCGGGTGCGCTGCTCGCCGAAGCGATCGCGGTTGCGGTACATGCGCAACAGCGCGGTCGTGGTGTCGACCCGGAGCGCGTGCAGCCCGAGCCAGGCGTCCGCCATCCCGGGATCGATCCGTACCGCCGTCCGGAACTCGTCCTCCGCCTGCGGATAGGCGCCCATCGTGTAGGCGTCGACTCCGCGCAGCCAGGCGAGCTCGGCGGGGGCCAGTGAGCCCTGCGTGCCGATGTCCATCGGGTCCCCCACAACCGTCTTCGCATGGACGGGATTTGACCGCACCTGCGGGCATCGTACCTGCGCAGGGGGTGCGCGCTTAAGAAGAAGCGCATGATCCGGAAGCAGTGACCCTGGGTGAGCATCGGGGGTCGTGAAGGGGCTCCGGTGAGGGTGATCGGGGGCAGAACGAAGCCCCCGATCACGGGGGAACAACCGGGGGCTTCGTGTCTGCGGCGGCTCCGAAAAGCCGCACATTGAGAACGTAAGACCTGTACGCCCCTTGGGTCAAGCGGAGTTCAGGCACTTGCGGAAGTGGACTTCGGGCCCCTCAATTCACGGACAGGGAGCCGTCACGGTACGTGATGATCTGGTCCGCGCCCGCTGTCACAGAGGGCCCGGGAAGCCAGTCGTACCCCTCACGACGCTCCCGTACCAGGGTGTCGGCGAAGGGCCGGGAGGGGTCCTCGGCGAAGTGGCGAGTCTCCGCCACCGTCCATCCGTCCCAGAAGTCGGCCTGTTCCGGGCCGTCCCGGTGCCGCCCCCGGACCCAGGACTCCTCGGGCTCCCGCTCCATCCACAGCAGCCACGCCAGGAACGGCCGCACCACCTTCCGGCCCGCGCCGACGCCCTCGACGAGGACGACCGGGGCCGGCGGCAGCGCGCGGGGCTCGCCGAAGCTCCGGCGGTGCCAGTCGTACGGCCGGTAGAGCGCGGTCCCGCCCCGGGCGAGGGGCTCCAGGACCTGCTCCCGCAGCCGGCCGGTCCACGCGAACAGCTCCTCGTGGGTGGCGAGGTCGTCGAGGCGGAGGACGGGGGCGCCGCCGAGGGCGGTGGAGAGACGGGACGCGAGGGTGGACTTGCCGGAGCCCGCGTGGCCGTCGACCGCGACCAGCCGGACCGGTCCGCAGGAGGGCGGGAGCCGGAGCAGGGCGTGTGCCGCGCGGTCGAGGTCGTTCATGGGCCCAGGGTAGGGGAGTGGGGGACCGCCCCAGGTCAGGAAGGTGCCGCCGCCAGTGGTCGAGACCAATATTGGTGCGGCGACGCGGGGCGAAGTGCTGGCGGAGGCCCCGCGCGAGCCGGGATAGTGGGCCCGCGCAGCCCTGTCCGTACGCCCGCCGTTCTCGACTGGGGGTCACCGCCCATGACCAGCTCCACCCCGCGCAGAACCGTCCTCGCCGCGGCTCTCGCGGCCGCCGCGGGAACGGCCGCGGCCACCGCGGTCCCCGCCGCGGCCGCCGACTGCGCCACCGACGCGTGCGTTCCCCCGGCACCGGCCGACGCCGCCGACCGGGGCCACGCCCCGGCGCCCGGGCTCGTCGACAACCGCTTCTGGTCCTCGTACACCGACTGGAGGTGCGGCACCGCGGCCGGAACGAGGGCGATCGCCGGCCACCGGCCCGGCCTGGTCCTCGCCACCCCCGCGGGCCGTACCGAGTACGCGGACCCGCACACGGGCCGGACCTCCGCCTGGGAGTACGCGAGCTGGACCTCGCCCGTCCACACGTCGACCGTGCCCGCCACCGAGGTCATCGCCTCCTGGAACGCCCACACACCGCCCGGCACCTGGCTCCAGGTCGAGCTCTCCGGCACGTACTCCGACGCCACCGCCACCCCCTGGTACGTGCTGGGGCGCTGGGCCGCCGGCGACGGCGACATCCGGCGCACCTCGGTCGACGGCCAGACCGACGGCAAGAGCACCGTCTGGACCGACACCTTCGCGATCGACGACACGGCGAGCGGCCTGCGGCTGCGCTCGTACCGGCTCCGGCTCACGCTCTACCGCACGCCCGGAAGCGACCTCACGCCGACCGTGTGGCGGCTCGGCGCGATGGCCTCGGACGTCCCGGACCGCTTCACCGTCCCCGCCTCGGAGCCCGGCCCCGCCCACGAGCTGACCGTGCCGCGCTACTCGCAGAACACCCACGTCGGTCAGTACCCCGAGTACGACAACGGCGGCGAGGCCTGGTGCAGCCCGACCTCCTCCCAGATGATCGTCGAATACTGGGGGCGCCGGCCCTCGGCCGACGAGCTGGCCTGGGTGGACCCGGCCTTCGCCGACCCCCAGGTCTGCCACGCGGCCCGCTTCACCTACGACCACCAGTACGAGGGCTGCGGCAACTGGCCCTTCAACGCCGCCTACGCGGCCACGTACCCCGACATGAACGCGGTGGTGACCCGGCTGCGCTCGCTCACCGAGCTCGAATCACTGGTCCGGGCGGGCATCCCGGCCATAACGTCCCAGTCCTTCCGCAAGGAGGAGCTGACCGGGGCCGGCTACGGCACCTCGGGCCACCTCATGACCGTCGTCGGCTTCACCGCCGACGGCGACGTCGTCGCCAACGACCCCGCCTCGCCGAGCAACGAGGCCGTCCGCCGGGTCTACGCCCGGCGCGAGTGGGAGAACATCTGGCTCCGTACCAAGCGGTACAACGCCAGTGGGCGCGTGGTCTCCGGCACAGGAGGGGTCTGCTACCTCTACTTCCCGGACCGGCCGTCGCCCGCCCAGCGCAAGGCCCTCGCGGCCCTCGGCATCGCCTGACCCGGCCGGGCGGTCCCGGGGGACGTGACCGACGTCTCTACCCCGGGGCCGTCCCCGTGCCGCACTGTGGTCGCCATGACCGCAACCACCTCCGCACGCCTCTTCTCCCGCGCCCGCACGGGCGGTCCGAAGGACGGCGACGGCCCCAAGATCCTGGAACACGTCCTCGGCTGGACCCTGGTCGTCGTGCTCGCCGTCTTCGTCACCCGGGCGGGCCTCATGTGACGGCGCCCGTGTGATGCCCCGGGACGGAACGGGCATACTCCCCGCGACCCCGTGCGCGCCCGTTCGCGCCGCCCCGCAGGGAGGAGCACCCGGCCATGCCCGAAAGCCCCGCGGACGGCGTGGAACGCCGACTGCCCACCGACGAGGGCCGGGAGCTGCTCGCCCTGGTCCGCGACATCGCCCGGCGGGAGATCGCCCCGCGCGCCGCGGAGGAGGAAGCCGCCGGGGTGTTCCCCCGTGAGCTGTTCGCGCTGCTCTCCCGGTCGGGACTGCTCGGACTCCCCTACGCCCCGGCGTACGGCGGGGGAGGCCAGCCGTACGAGGTCTACCTCCAGGTCCTGGAGGAGCTCGCCGCCGCCCGCCTGACCGTGGGCCTCGGCGTCAGCGTCCACACGCTCTCCTGCCACGCCCTCGCGGGCTTCGGCACCGAGGAGCAGCGGGCCGAGCACCTGCCGGCGATGCTGGGCGGCGGCCTCCTCGGCGCGTACTGCCTCTCCGAACCCTCCGCCGGCTCGGACGCCGCGGCGCTGCGGACCCGGGCCGTCCGGGACGGCGACTCCTGGACGATCGACGGCACCAAGGCCTGGATCACCCACGGCGGCATCGCGGACTTCTGCACGGTCATGGCCCGCACCGGGGGTCCGGGGGCGCGCGGCATCACCGCCTTCCTGGTGCCGGGGGACGCCGAGGGGCTGAGCGCAGCGCCGCCCGAGCGGAAGATGGGCATGAAGGGCTCGCCCACCGCCCAGCTGCACTTCGACGGGGTACGGGTCCCCGACGCGCGGCGCCTCGGTGCGGAGGGACAGGGCTTCCCGATCGCCCTCGCCGCCCTGGACTCGGGCCGGCTCGGCATCGCCGCCTGCGCGGTCGGGCTCGGCCAGGCGGCGCTCGACGAGGCCGTCGCGTACGCGCGGGAGCGCCGGCAGTTCGGGCGGCCGATCGCCGACTTCCAGGGGCTCCGCTTCCTGCTCGCCGACATGGCGACCCTGGTCGAGGCGGGCCGGGCGCTCTACCTGGAGGCGGCGCGGCTCCGGGACGAGGGGCGGGAGTTCGGACGGTCGGCGGCGATGGCGAAGCTCTTCTGCACGGACGCCGCCATGCGGGTCACGACGGACGCGGTGCAGGTGCTCGGCGGATACGGCTACACCGCGGACTTCCCCGTGGAGCGGTATCTGCGGGAGGCGAAGATGCTGCAGATCGTCGAGGGGACCAATCAGATCCAGCGGGTGGTCATCGCGCGTCACCTTGTCGGACCAGAGTCCCGCTGACGCGTACGGTGCGGCCCGCCCAGACGGGACCCGCGGCGAGCCGGTTCCACTCCTGGTCGCGGCGGCCCGGGAGGGTGCGGCCCTGGCTGGCCCAGAGGCTGAGGACGTCCTGGTAGATGGGCGGGTCGGGGAGGACCTGGACCGGCACCGGGGCCGGGACCGGCACGGGGGCGGGGGCGGCGGGGGTGGAGGGAGCGGGGACAGAGACGGGGAGGGGGAGAGGCGCGGGGGCGGGTGCCTGCGGCGGCACCGGAGCCTTCCGGGGAACCGATTCTTCAGCATGCGGTTCGGCCTGCCGGTGCCGACCGTAGCCGCTGGGAGTCGTGTGCAGCGTGGTCATGCCCGGACCAACGCGCCCCGGCGGCCGGGGTCACCCCCGAACGGATTCGAGCGGCAGTTCGCCCGGTACCCGGTGCGCGACTCTGGCCCCCCGACATTTACCTGACGTACCGTCAGCTCTCATCGCGGAAGCACCCGCCGACGCGGAACCACCCGCCGATCAGGAGGACAGCCATGTCGGTGAAGCGGCACGTCGACGACCGGCCCGTCGCGCTCGACGAGTACCCCGTGCACCAGGCCCCGCTCTCGATGAAGCACCACGTCAGCGGCGACCGCAACGCCTACGACCGCTGCATCTTCCATGTCTTCGACCACCAGGGCCGGGCCCTGCTCATCGCCGGCCTCGGCGTCTACCCGAACACCGGCGTCATCGACGCCTACGCCACCCTGCGCACCGGCGACCGGCTGCACGCCGTCCGCGCCTCCGACGCCCTCGGCGACGACCGGACGAACCTCTCCGTCGGCCCCCTCGCCATCACGGTCGACGAGCCGCTCAAGCGCCTCTCCCTGCGCTGCGAGGCCGATGCCGACGACCCCGAGGGCCTCTCCTTCGACCTCACCTGGACCGGCGACTTCCCCACCGTCTGGGAGCCCCACCACACCCAGCGCCACGGCGGCCGCCTCACCCTCGAAGGGCGCCGCTTCGTCCAGGCCGGGCACTGCGCGGGCACCATCAGGGCCGGCGGCGAGGAGTTCACGGTCACGGCGGGGGAGTGGACCGGAACCCGCGACCGCAGCTGGGGAGTCCGCCCGATACCCGGCGAAGAACCCGGCCGCGCCGCCGAGTTCCGCCCCGAGGGCTTCCACTGGCTCTGGATCCCGATGCGCTTCGAGGACCGCTTCCTCATGGTCATCGCCCAGGAGGACGCCGACGGCTACCGCACCCTCAACGAGGCCCTGCTCGTACGGAACGGCCACCGCGACACCCAACTCGGCTGGCCCCGCACCGACATCACGTACCGCCCGGGCACCCGCCACCCCGAACGGGCCGTCGTCCATCTCGCCGACCCGGCCGGGAAACCCCTGGAGATCGGCGTCGAGATCCTCGCCTCCTCGCCGCTGGCCGTCGGCGCGGGATACCCGCCCGCCACCGACTGGCAGCACGGCACCTGGCAGGGCCGCGGCTGGACCGACCGGCGCGTCTACGACCTCACCGACCCGTCCGCGCACCCCATGGCCGCCTACGGCGTCACCGACCACGCCGCCCGCTTCACCCTCGACGGCCACACCGGGTACGGCATCTTCGAACACGGCTCCTTCGGCCGCCACGACCCCAGCGGCTTCACCGCCTAGGGGGTGTCTAGTCCCGAAGTACGTCGACCCCCGGGGCCGGCGAACCGAGCCCCAAGACAAAGAGGAGGCTCCTCTTGGCCACCGCACCCCGTCCCCGCACCACCACCCGCGACCCCGAGGAGCTCGGGCGGCGGCTCACCGGCTGGCTGGACCGGCACCTGCCCGGCGCCCGCGTCTCCGGCCTCGCCGTGCCCGGGTCCAACGGCATGTCCAGCGAGACCCTGCTCTTCGACCTGGACCACCCCGACGCCCCCGTGCGCGGCTGCGCCCTGCGGCTGGCCGCCGACCCCGCCGCGTACACCGTCTTCCCCGTCTACGACATGGCCCGCCAGCACCGCGTGATGTCCCTGGTCGGCGAGCACACCGACGTCCCCGTCCCGCGCGTGCTCTGGCTGGAGGAGGACCCGGGGCCGCTCGGCGCCCCCTTCTTCGTGATGGCCCGCGCCGAGGGCCGGGTGCCGCCGGACGTCATGCCGTACACGTACGAGGGGAACTGGCTGCACGCCGCCACCGACGCCGAACGCGCCCTCCTGGAGGACGCGTCCGTCTCCGTACTGGCCCGGCTGCACGATCAGTTCCCGGCGAAGGAGGCCGAGTTCCTGCTGCCGGACGGTACGGGCACTCCACTGCGCCGCCACGTCGACGCCCAACGCGCCTACTACGCCTGGGTGGTGGAGGGACTGGCCCCCTCGCCGCTCATCGAGTCGGCCTTCGACTGGCTGGAGGCGCACTGGCCGGCCGACGAGGGGCCGGCCGTCCTCGGCTGGGGCGACGCCCGCATCGGGAACATCGTCTACGACGGGTTCACGCCCGCCGCCGTCCTCGACTGGGAGATGGCGTCCTGCGTCCCGCGCGAGGTCGACCTCGGCTGGACGGTCTACCTCCACCGCTTCTTCCAGGACCTCACGGTCTCCTTCGGCCAGCCCGGCCTGCCCGGCTTCCTGCGCCGCGACGCGATCGAGCGGCGGTACGCGGAACTGACCGGGCACACCCCGCGCGACATGGAGTTCCACACCCTCTACGCGGCGCTGCGGCACGCGATCGTGATGCTCAGGATCGCGTACCGGCAGGCTCACTTCGGAGAGGTGGAGGTGCCCGGAAACCCGGACGGCCTGATCCTGCACCACGCCACGCTCGCGGCGATGGTGCGGGGAAGCTATTGGTGAGACGGGTGCCCCGAGGGGACAGCCCCTAGGCGGCGCGCCGCATCTGGGGCACCCGCAGCGGACGCGAGCCCGGACCGCCGACGTGCGAGAAGGGCTGCGTCCGCCAGTCGAGACCCTGGGGAAGCGTCAGGAGCAGCGCGGTGTCCTGCTCCTGGACCTCCAGGGTGTCGTCGGCCGGACGCGCCGCGGAGGCCGCGAGCCCCGTCCCCGGGCAGACCGTCAGGACGAAGGGGTTCCACGGCGTGGGGCAGAGGGCGTGCTCCGGCAGCACGTCCTCGTCGGCGAGCAGCGCGATCGGCTGCACGCACTCCGGGCAGACGACCCGGAACATCTCAAAGGTGTCGTACGCGTCGAGCTCGTCGAACGTGTCGACGGATTCAACAGGATCCTGCATGGAGAATCTCCCCCTCGGGTGCGTCGGCCGGGTCGGTGACGGCCTCGACCACAGCAAGCACTTCCCATACGGAACTCCGCATAACCGTGAGGCGGCGCGTCGGGCCCGGCGCAAACCTGTGGCGTTCGTCACATGCCCGGCGCAGGTGCCCCGTGACAGCCCATAGCGCCCTATACGGGTCGCCCTCGGCTGTCCCCGGACACCTGCGGCGCACTAGGGTCACCGCATGGAGGAGCTGGATCGTCAGATCGTCGAGTTGCTCGTCAAGGACGGGCGCATGAGCTACACCGACCTGGGCAAGGCCACGGGCCTGTCCACCTCGGCTGTGCATCAGCGCGTCCGCCGGCTCGAGCAGCGCGGTGTCATCCGCGGCTATGCCGCCGTCGTCGACCCGGAGGCCGTGGGCCTGCCGCTCACCGCCTTCATCTCGGTCAAACCCTTCGACCCGAGCGCCCCCGACGACACCCCCGACCGGCTCGCCGACATCCCGGAGATCGAGGCCTGCCACAGCGTCGCGGGCGACGAGAACTACATCCTCAAGGTCCGGGTCGCCACGCCGCTGGAGCTGGAACACCTGCTCAGCCGCATCCGCTCGCAGGCCGGGGTCTCCAGCCGGACGACCGTCGTCCTGTCCACCCCGTACGAGGCCCGGCCGCCGCGCGTCTGACCGCGCGTCCGGCGGGCGACGGGGGACCTGCCGGACAAACCGGGTCCCCGCAGGTCCTAGCCTGGTCGCATGAGTGAGTCCATGTCCGCGGGATCCGCGGCGTCCGAGACGTCCGCCTCCGCCGCCGAACACCGCACCGTGCTGCTGCGCGGCGGGGAAGTCCACAGCCCCGCCGATCCCTTCGCCACCGCCATGGTGGTGGAGCGCGGACACGTCGCCTGGGTGGGCTCTGAGGGCGCGGCCGACGCCTTCGCCTCCGGCGTGGACGACGTGGTCGACCTGGAGGGCGCGCTCGTCACCCCGGCGTTCGTCGACGCGCACGTGCACACCACGGCGACCGGCTTCGCCCTCACCGGGCTCGACCTGTCCGCCGCCGCCTCGCTCGCCGAGGCGGCGGAGCTGATCCGCGCCCACGCCGCCGCCCGCCCCGCGGACCGCATCCTCATCGGCCACGGCTGGGACGCCTCCCGCTGGCCCGAGCGCCGCGCGCTCACCCGCGCCGAGCTCGACGGGCTCACCGGCGGCCGTCCGCTCTACCTCACCCGGATCGACGTCCACTCGGCCGTCGTCACGACGGCCCTGCTCGACCTCGTCCCCGGCGTCCGCGACCTGGACGGTTTCCACGACGGACAGCGGCCGCTCACGGGTGACGCACATCACGCCGTCCGCGCCGCCGCCTTCGCCGCCGTCTCCCCGGCGCAGCGCACGGAGGCGCAGCGCGCCGCCCGGAGCCACGCCGCCTCCCTCGGCATCGGCACCCTGCACGAGTGCGGCGGCCCGCAGATCTCCTCCGAGGAGGACTTCACCGGCCTCCTGGACCTGGCCCGCACCGAGGCCGGGCCCCGGGTCGTGGGCTACTGGGCGGACCTCGACATCGAGCGGGCGCGCGCGCTGGGCGCCCTCGGCGCGGCCGGCGACCTCTTCGCCGACGGCTCCCTCGGCTCCCACACCGCCTGCCTCCACGAGCCGTACGCGGACCACGCGGCCCACGCCGGCACCGCCCCCACGGGGGCCGCCCACCTGGACGCGCCCACCGTCGCCGCCCATGTCGTGGCCTGCACCGAGGCAGGGCTCCAGGCCGGCTTCCACGCCATCGGGGACGCCGCCCTCACCGCCGTGGTCGAAGGCGTCCGCGCCGCCGCGGAGAAGCTCGGCCTCGCCCGGATCCGGGCCGCCCGGCACCGCGTCGAGCACGCCGAGATGCTCACCCCCGAGACCGTCGCCGCCTTCGCCGAGCTGGGCCTCACCGCCTCGGTCCAGCCCGCCTTCGACGCGCTCTGGGGAGGCGAGGAGGGCATGTACGCCGACCGCCTCGGCGTCGAGCGGGCCCGGACCCTCAACCCGTACGCGGCGCTGCTGCGCGCCGGTGTGCCGCTGGCCTTCGGCTCCGACAGCCCGGTCACCCCGCTCGACCCGTGGGGCACCGTCCGGGCCGCCGCCTTCCACCGCACCCCCGAGCACCGGATCTCCGTCCGGGCCGCCTTCACCGCCCACACGCGGGGCGGCTGGCGGGCCGTGGGCCGCGACGACGCCGGGACGCTCGTCCCCGGCGCCCCGGCCGACTATGCGGTCTGGCGCACCGGCGAGCTCCTCGTCCAGGCGCCCGACGGCCGGGTGGCCCGCTGGTCCACCGACCCCCGCTCCGGGACGCCCGGTCTGCCCGATCTGACGCCCGGCGCGGACCTCCCCGTCTGCCTGCGCACAGTGGTGTACGGACAGACGGTGTTCGTACGGCCGAACGAGTGATGTAGGGATATTTCCGCCCACGGATCACCGCCCCGCACGCTTGTCCCCGACCTGCGGATCTTCCCCTCCGGCCTGGCCTTTCAGGGAATCTCCGCAGGTCAAGCGGGTGTTGACAGCCGACGGGCGGGGGCGGGTAGGTTCTCCGCGTCCACCACAGGACGTCCGACCGTTTGAAACCGCCCCGCGGTTCGCCGACCGCCGCCCGCGCCTCGGCCGCGAGGGAAGGTTTCTCCGGCGGAAGGTGCGACCCGGGTGGGGCCCGGACGTTCAGTAGACAACGGCTCTCGGTCGACCCGCAGCCAGCGGATCCCAGGTCGGACCGAAGGACGTCGGGCCCCGCACCGCACGGCAACCGCCCCCTTATGTCCCGTAACCGCGCAACCACCGCGCCGGAGCACTCCGAGGACCTCGCTATGGTGGGGTCCTGTGTTTGTATCCGAAGGGGCAGTAGTGAACGACGGTGGCCAGAGGCGTTACGGCCCGCTCGGCAAGGCCTTGGTGATCATTCCGACCTACAACGAGGCGGAGAACATCAAGCCGATCGTCGCGCGGGTGCGGGAGGCCGTACCCGAGGCGCACGTTCTCGTCGCCGACGACAACAGCCCTGACGGTACGGGCAAGTTCGCGGACGAGATCGCCTCCGAGGACGATCACGTCCACGTCCTGCACCGGAAGGGCAAGGAGGGGCTCGGCGCCGCCTACCTCGCCGGCTTCCGCTGGGGCATCGAGCACGGCTACGGCGTCCTCGTCGAGATGGACGCGGACGGCTCGCACCAGCCCGAGGAGCTGCCGCGGCTGCTCACCGCGCTCAAGGGCGCGGACCTGGTCCTCGGCTCCCGCTGGGTGCCGGGCGGCCGGATCGTGAACTGGCCGAAGTCCCGCGAGTTCATCTCCCGGGGCGGCAGCCTCTACTCCCGCGTGATGCTCGACGTGCCGATCCGCGACGTCACCGGCGGCTACCGGGCCTTCCGCAAGGAGACCCTGGAGGGCCTGGGCCTGGAGGACGTGGCCTCGGCGGGCTACTGCTTCCAGGTCGACCTGGCCCGTCGCGCGGTCGCCGCGGGCTTCCACGTCGTCGAGGTCCCGATCACCTTCGTCGAGCGCGAGATCGGCGACTCCAAGATGAGCCGGAACATCGTCGTCGAGGCGCTGTGGCGGGTCACCGGCTGGGGCCTGACGGCACGGGCGGAGAAGGTCGGCCGACTGCTCGGCCGCAAGTCCTCCTGACCGCTCCCTGACGCCTCCGCGGGAGGCCTGCCCCCGTCGCGCGTACTGATCCTTTCTTTACGACGTTCCGGCGGGGTGCCAGGCACACTGGGGACCATGACGACCGGCGCACCGCCTCCCCTCGCCCCCAAGCGCTCCCGCGCACGCACGTTTCTTCCCCTCGCCGTCGCCGCCTGGCTGGTCCTGGAGATCTGGCTGCTCACGGTGGTGGCGAACGCGACGGGCGCGCTGACCGTGCTCGCCCTGCTCGTCGGTGGCGCCGTACTCGGCGCCACCGTGGTGAAGCGGGCGGGCCGGCGCGCCTTCCGGAACCTGACCACGACCTTCCAGCAGGCCCAGGCGGCGGCGCAGGCCGGCGAGGCGCCCTCGCCGGACGCGCGGACCGGCGCGGAGGACCGCAACGGCTTCCTGATGCTCGGCGGCCTGCTCCTGATGATCCCCGGCCTCGTCTCGGACGCGGCCGGACTCCTGCTGCTGATCCCGCAGGTCCGTTCGTTCCTCGGGCGGTACGCGGAGAAGGCCGTCGAGCGCCGTATGACCGCCGCACCTCCCGGCAGCCTCCAGGACGCCTTCCAGCAGGCGCGCATCCACCGCCCGGACGGAAAGGTCGTCCAGGGCGAGGTCGTCCGCGAGGACGCGAACCAGGGCCCCCGTCGGCCCGAGGAACCGCGCCCGCCCCTGATGCCCTGACCCACGCCGTACTCCGCGCATCCCTTCGGGGGTGCGCGGATGCCCTCTTCTCTGGGGTTCTCCGGGGTGCGGTGTGTACGCGAAAACGCCGCGGGGCCCGGTACACAATGTGTGTACCGGGCCCCGCGGCGTTGTTCGTCCGGGTTACCGCTAGGCGGACTTCCGGCTGTCGCGCGGATGCACGGCGATGTTCATGGCGCCGGAGCGCAGGACGGCCAGCCTTTCGGCAAGGACCTCCTCCAACTCCTCGCGCGTGCGACGCTCCATGAGCATGTCCCAGTGCGTACGCGCAGGCTTGCCCTTCTTCTCCTCAGGTCCGTCCCCGTCCACCAGGAGTGCCTGGATTCCGCAGACCTTGCACTCCCACTCCGGCGGAATTTCCGCTTCCACCGAGAAGGGCATCTCAAAACGATGGCCCTTCTCGCATGCGTACTCCACGGCCTGGCGCGGGGCCAGATCGATGCCGCGGTCGGTCTCGTAGCTGGTCACCACGAGGCGCGTGCCGCGAAGAGCTCGCTCACTCATGAATCGTGCCTCCCGGGCTTGTCGCCCACAGGACAGGTGTCGCTGTCGTCGTTATCCGGTCAACGTCCGGTCGGCGGTAAAGATTCCCGTGCCGGGTCATGCGTCGCCCGTCGTGCCGCCCCTTGTTGTACCCACCAGTGCCCGTTTTGTCACATCTGACGGCAGATGTAACTCACTGTCTTCACCAAAGCAGCACGCAGTAACGGTCCGCCTGGCAGGCCAAAGGCGTACACTACCGGCCTTTCACTTCCGCGTCTAAATTCGTTCCGGCAGCGGGTTGCCCGCCTCCTCCACCGCGCGTCGCACCGGGACCCGGGCGAGCAGGGCGAAACCGACGACGAAGAAGATCACGAGAGAGATGATGGCATCCCGATAGCTTCCGGTCAGCTGATACGCGAGACCGAACACAAGTGGACCCAGCCAGCTCAGTCCCCGATCGCTCATCTCGTAGGCCGAGAAGTACTCCGCCTCCTTGCCGCGCGGCACCAGATGCGAGAACAGCGAGCGCGACAGGGCCTGGCTGCCGCCGAGGACCAGGCCGATCGCGGCCGCCAGACAGTAGAAGAACACGGGCGCGTCGGCCGGCAGGAAGTAGCCCGCCGCGAGGATCAGCGTCCAGACCGCGAGCGAGCCGAGAATCGTCCGCTTGGCACCGTGCGTCCGGGCGAGTCGCCCCATCCCCAGGGCGCCCGCCACCGCGAGCACCTGGACCAGCAGCACCGCCGTGATCAGGGTCGTCTGGTCGAGGCCCAGCTCCTCCGAGCCGAACACCGAGGCCTGCGAGATCACCGTCTGCACGCCGTCGTTGTAGACCAGATAGGCGAGCAGGAAGGAGAGCGTCAGCGGATGCCGGCGCATGTCCTTGAGGGTCGCCCGCAGCTGGCCCCAGCCGCTGCCGACCGCGCCTGCCCGCTCGGCGCCCGCGTCCGCGCGGACGTGCCGGTCGCGCAGCCGCCGCAGCGGGATGATCGTGAAGGCGCCCCACCACAGACCGGCCGAGGCGAGACAGATCCGGATCGCCTCGCCCTCGGTGAGGCCGAACGAGTCGTGCCCGGAGTACAGGACCAGGTTCAGGACCAGGACCAGCGCGCCGGACGTGTAGCCGAAGGCCCAGCCGCGCGAGGAGACCGCGTCCCGCTCGTCCGGCTCCGCGATCTGCGGCAGATAGGCGTTGTAGAGCACCATCGACACCGCGAGCGAGGCGTTCGCCACGATCAGCAGGAACGTGCCGAGGAGGTAGCGCTCGCCCGCGAGGAAGAACATCCCCGCCGTGGCCGCCGCGCCCAGGTACGCCGCCGCCGCGAGCAGCGGCTTCTTCCGGCCCGTACGGTCCGCCACCGCGCCCACCAGCGGCATCACCAGGACCGCGACGATGATCGAGGCCGACACGGCGTACGCGAAGAGCGAGCCGGCCCGCACGGGTATCCCGAGCGGGTGCACGAAGCCCTCGGCGTCGGACGCCGCCCGCGCCACCGAGGTCAGGTACGGGCCGAGGAAGACGGTCACGACGCTCGTCGAGTACACCGAGCACGCGAAGTCGTAGAAGTACCAGCCGCGCTGCTCGCGCCGCCGCTCGGCGGCACCGGTGGCGTACTCCTCCGGTTCGGTGGTGTCTGCGGTCAAGGCCGCGCCCCCTCGCTCGTCCCCGTGATCCGCCGCCGCGCCGGCTCGACGCGTGCTCAGACCCACGCCCCCCGCTCGGTCAGCACCGAGCGCAGCGTCTCCAGATGATCGGTCATGATGCCATCCACGCCGAGGTCGAGGAGAGAGTTCATCCGGTCCGGATCGTTCACCGTCCAGACGTGGACCTGGAGCCCGCGCGCGTGCGCCTCCCGGACGAAACGGCGGTCCACCACCGGGATGCCGGCCTGGCGCTCCGGGACCTGCGCCGCCACCGCGCCCGCCCGCACCGCCGCCGGGATGCCCAGCGAGCGCAGCCGCAGCCCGACGACCCCGCGCACCCCGTACGAGGTCGCGAGCCGGGGACCCGCGAGGCGCTGGGCCCGCGCCACGCGGGACTCGGTGAAGGACCCCACGCACACCCGGTCCCAGGCGCCGGTCCTGCGGATCAGGTCCACCAGCGGCTCCAGGGCCGACTCGGCCTTGAGATCCACGTTCCAGCGGGCCTCCGGGAACTCCTCCAGGAGGTCGGTGAAGAGCGGCAGCGGCTCCCGGCCCGCCACGCGGGCCTCGCGCACCGCCGCCCACGGCAGGTCGCGGATCCGGCCCGAGGCGTCCGTGACCCGGTCGAGGGTCGCGTCGTGGAAGGCGACGAGAGCCCCGTCCGCCGTCGTGTGCACATCGGTCTCGAAGTAGCGGTAGCCCGCCGCGGAGGCCAGCCGGAAGGCGGCCGCGGTGTTCTCCAGGCCGTTCGCCGTGCCGCCGCGGTGGGCGAACGGGAGGGGGGAGGGGTGGTCGAGATAGGGGTGGCGTACGCGAGTCACGGGCGCAGTATGGCCTGTCCCGGTGTCTCGGGGGCGACCTCCGGGCGGACGGACGGCTCTTCCGGGGCGGCCCCGGCGGCCCCGGGGCCCTCGGACTCCGGCTCGGGTACGGCGAACCAGCGCAGGAAGTACTGGGCGAGCGGCCCGATCGCCAGCGCGTACAGGACCGTGCCGACGCCGACCGAGCCGCCGAGCGCGAAGCCGGTCGCGACGACGGCCACCTCGATCGCCGTCCGCACCAGCCGGATCGACCGGCCCGTGAGCCGGTGCAGACCGGTCATCAGCCCGTCACGCGGGCCGGGACCGAACCGCGCCGCGATGTACAGGCCGGTGGCGACGCCGTTCAGGACGATGCCGAGCGCGAGGAGCGGCACCTGCCCCGCCAGGCCGTGGACGTCCGGGACGAGCGCCAGGGTGCCGTCCATCGCGATGCCGATCGCGAAGACGTTGGAGACGGTGCCGAGGCCCGGCTTCTGCCGGATCGGGATCCACAGGAGCAGCACCGCCGCCCCGACGATGATCGAGACCACTCCGATGGTCAGTCCGGTCTTCTCGGCGAGACCCTGGTGGAGGACGCCCCAGGGCTCCAGGCCGAGCCCGCTGCGCACCAGGAGCGCCGAGCTCACCCCGTACAGCGTCAGACCGACGTACAGCTGGACGAGCCGACGGGTGAGGTGCCGGCCGTGGAGGCCGGAGGCGATGGACAAGGGACTTCCCCCCAGGGTGGTGGTAGTGGACTGGCTCATGACACTCTGTGGCGGGGTATCGGGTGCCAACCATGGCCAATTCGATGAAGGTGGACTGATTTCGATGGCTCAGTGGACTTCGGCGGTGGGGCCGGCTCAGCTCGCCCGGCAGCTCCAGGCACAGCAGCCGCGGCCCGCAGGACCCGGCGCCCGCAAGCCGCCCGCCTACCGGGCCCTCGCCGACGGCATCCGACTCCTCGTCCTGGAGGGCCGCGTCCCCGTCGCCGCCCGCCTGCCCGCCGAGCGGGAGCTCGCCGTCGCCCTCACCGTCAGCCGGACGACGGTGGCCGCCGCCTACGAGGCGCTGCGCACCGAGGGCTTCCTGGAGTCGCGCCGCGGGGCCGGCAGCTGGACGGCCGTACCGGCCGGGAACCCGCTGCCCGCGCGCGGCCTCGAACCGCTGCCCCCGGAGGCCCTCGGCTCCCTGATCGACCTCGGCTGCGCGGCGCTGCCCGCGCCCGAGCCGTGGCTCACCCGGGGCGTCCAGGGCGCCCTGGAGGAGCTGCCGCCGTACGCCCACACGCACGGCGACTACCCGGCCGGGCTGCCCGCGCTGCGCCAGACGCTCGCCGACCGCTACACCGCGCGCGGCATCCCCACCATGCCCGAGCAGATCATGGTGACCACCGGAGCCATGGGCGCCATCGACGCCATCTGCCACCTCTTCGCCGGGCGGGGCGAGCGCGTCGCGGTCGAGTCGCCCTCGTACGCCAACATCCTCCAGCTCATGCGGGAGGCCGGCGCCCGGCTCGTCCCCGTCGCCATGTCCGAGGGGCTCGGCAGCTGGGACATGGGCCGCTGGCGCCAGGTGCTGCGGGACGCCGCGCCCCGCCTCGCGTACGTCGTCGCCGACTTCCACAACCCGACCGGCGCGCTGGCCGACGAGGACCAGCGGCGGCAGCTCGTCGACGCGGCCCGCTCGGCCGGCACGGTCCTCGTCGTCGACGAGACCATGACCGAGCTGCACCTCGACGACGACCTGGAGATGCCCCGGCCGGTCTGCGCCTTCGACCCGGCGGGCTCGACGGTCCTGACGGTCGGCTCGGCCAGCAAGGCCTTCTGGGCGGGCATGCGGATCGGCTGGGTCCGGGCCGCGCCCGACGTCATCCGCTCCCTCGTGGCCGCCCGCGCGTACGCGGACCTCGGCACCCCCGTCCTGGAACAGCTCGGCGTGAACTGGCTCATGGGGACCGGCGGCTGGGAGGAGGCCGTGACCCTCCGGCGCGCGCAGGCACGCGAGAACCGGGACGCGATCGTCTCCGCGGTCCGCAGGGAGCTGCCGGAGTGGGAGTTCTCGGTCCCGCGCGGCGGGCTGACCCTCTGGGTCCGCACCGGCGGGCTCTCCGGCTCCCGGCTCGCCGAGGCGGGCGAACGCGTCGGCGTCCGGGTCCCCTCGGGCCCGCGCTTCGGAGTGGACGGCGCCTTCGAGGGCTTCATCCGGCTGCCCTTCACGGTCGGCGGCCCGGTCGCCGACGAGGCCGCGGCCCGGCTGGCCGCCGCGGCGCGCCTGGTCGAGTCGGGGGTGGGCGGGGGAGTGGAATCGCCCCGCTCGTTCGTCGCGTAGGTCTCGGGGAAGGTTGCGGGGGCACAGAGCGAGAGGCCGGTACGGACCGTGGGTCCGTACCGGCCTCTCGGCGTCTCGGCGGGGCGCCTCAGCCCTCGGCGGCGACCGGAGCGTGGCGGGGCGCCGGGCCCGGGTCCGGCGCGAGGCGCGGGGCGGAGTCGGGCTCGTAGCGCGGCATGGCGGGGGCAGAGGCAGAGGCAGGGGCGGGATCGGGCTCGTGGCGGGGAGCGGGGGCCGGATCGGGCGCCTTGGACGAGACCGAGACCGAGACAGAGGTCGAGGTCGAGGCAGGGATCGCCCCGACCGTCACCGTCTCGACGGCCACGGTGTCGATCGCCACGGTGTCGGCCGGTGCCGTCCGGCGCTCCGGCAGGAGCGCGAGGACGGCCTGGCGGTGCGACTCGCTCGTGGCGTCGTCGTACGGGTCGGGCGTCGCCGGCACCTGGAGCCGCAGCACCGGGCCCGTACCGAGGCGCGCGTAGCCGCGGCCCGGCGGCACCTGGGGCGTCGGCGTGGTGTGCGGCGCGGAGCCGAGGACGGACTCGATCTGCTCGGGGGTGGCGGGACCGAGCACGATCCGCGCCCGGGTGTGGGTCCGTACCGTCTCGCTCAGCGTGTCCGTGCTGTCGAACTGCTCGGCCACCACCACCGTGACCTGCGCCGCGCGGCCGTGCCGCAGCGGCACCTGGAGCAGCTCCTGCGGGTCGGGGCGGCCGTCGGCGGCGGCCAGGTGGCCGAGGATGCCCGGTCGGTCCAGGAGGATCCACAGCGGCCGCCGGGTGTCCTCCGGCGCGGGATGACCCGCCTGCCGGGCGCGGTTGGCGGCGATCAGCCGGCGCTCCGTCTCGTGCGCCGCCCATTCCAGGCTGGCCAGGGCCCCGGAGAGCCCGCACTCGACGGCGAGGACCCCGTCGCGGCCGGTCAGGCAGGCGTACTCGCCGGTGCCGCCGCCCTCGACGATCAGGACGTCCCCGTGCGGAAGGGCCTGGAGCGCGATCGAGCGCAGCAGGGAGGTGGTGCCGCTGCCCGGCTGGCCCACGGCCAGCAGGTGCGGCTCGGCGGAGCGGGGGCCGGTGCGCCAGACCACGGCCGGCGCGTCCTCGGTGCCGTCCGCCGCGACGACGGGCACGGTCCGCTGCACGGCGTCCCCGTCGGTGAAGCCGAGCACGGTCTCGCCCGGCACGGTGACGAAGCGCTGCGCGGCGATGGTGGTGGGCAGGGCGGGCAGCACGCTCATGACGAGCCGGTTGCCCTCCTCGTCCCAGTCGAAGTGGTACTCGCGGCCGCGCCCCGACTTGGCGTGCAGCAGCTGCTCGATGCGGGCGCGCGCGGCCGGCTCGCCGTCGGTGAAGTACGGGGGGTACGCGATCTTCAGCCGGGTGGGCCGCCCGTCCTCGTCGAAGGCGTACTCCGCGAAGGCGCCGGTCCAGTCGCCGCCGTGGGCGAAGAGCGGGGCGGGGTCGTCGGGGACGGAGAAGTACGGCACGAGGGCCTCGTACAGGCCCTTGAGCCGCGCGATCTCCGCGTCGTCGGGCCCGGTCTTGACGACCGGGCGTTCGCGCCCCTTCCACGCGGCGGCGCCCATGAGCGTGACGAGCGCGAGCAGCGGCCCGTACGGCACGAGGGCGACGACCAGGACGCAGGCCGCGACCAGGAGCAACGTGGGACCGCGCCGCTCCTTGGGGGTCGCGGCCCACTTGGCGCGCGCGGTCGCGGCCAGCTTCCGCAGACCACGGGAGACCGTGATCAGCGGATGGAGCACGTCGGTGGCGCTGTCGGCGGCCGTGCGCGCGATCTCTCGGCTACGAGCGATCTGCGCGCTGCCGCTGCTCAGAATGCGGGGGAGTGGTCGCCGGGCCACGTCGTACTCCTGGTTTCGTGGAAGGGGGCTGGTTGAGGGGGCAGGTTCCGACGCCCCCTCGGGGCGTCAGAACTTGATTCCGCCCAGGAGACCGGCGAGGCTCTGCCCGCCCGCCGTGATGCTCGGGGCGATGGCGGTGCCCGCGAGGTAGAAGCCGAACAGAGCGCTGACGAGGGCGTGCGAGGCCTTCATCCCGTCCTTCTTGAAGAACAGGAAGCAGATGATGCCGAGCAGGACCACGCCTGAGATGGACAGGATCATTTGGTGTTCTCCTGGTTGAGGGGACAGTCACCATGAGTCCTTCCAGGTTCACAGCAAGTATCTATGTGACTAAAGGTGCATTAGAGTGAAATTCGCCTGATTTCACTGCACCGGCGCACAGTGGATGTCTCCCCGGGTGGCGAAAACCCGGTGGTGCGCTAGAAGCGGGCCGGGTGCGGATCGCGGTGATCTTTGCCTCAGTGGGGCGCGGTCATGTCACCCGACGGGCAGTACCCTGTCGATTCACTCGTACGGCCGCGCTTGCCGTGCGCAGGTCATCACTGCAGGAGAGAGGCGGTTCCACCCGATGAGCGAGACTCCGGACCCCGAGGTCATCGAGCTGGCGTCCAAGGTCTTCGACCTCGCGCGCACGGGGGACGCCGACGCCCTGGCCGCCTATGTCGACGCGGGCGTCCCGCCGAACCTCACCAACGACAAGGGCGACTCCCTCGTCATGCTCGCCGCCTACCACGGCCACGCCGCCGCGGTCTCGGCCCTCCTGGAGCGCGGTGCCGACGCCGACCGCGCCAACGACCGCGGCCAGACCCCGCTCGCGGGCGCCGTCTTCAAGGGCGAGGACGCCGTCATCCGCGCCCTGCTCGCCGGCGGCGCGAATCCGGAGTCCGGGACTCCGTCCGCCGTCGACACCGCCCGCATGTTCGGCAAGACCGAACTCCTGGAGCTCTTCGGAGCCCGGTGAACGGGTACTGAACCCCAGGTGAGAGCAGCGTCGTAAATGTGGTCGCGGTGGCGAAATGGGTGGGTCATCATGACGTCGGGCCCGGCGGACCGGGCCACCGACGAGAGGCAGAGGAAGATGGTCACTGGCAAGCGCAGGACGACGGGCGGCCCGACATGTTGCCGCACGGCCTAGGCGTACAGAGATGTATCGCCTGACCCGGGTCATCCCGGTTTCCCCCGGTCGTGTCGACAGCTTGATGTGAGGCGTCTTCCATGTTCGATCCAGTCATAGCGCCGAGCGGCACCCTGCTCGGCATGCTGCAGAGAGGCCGCGGCGACGGCACCCTGCACGCGCTCGCCGCGCCACGTGCCGAGGCCCTCGCGGCCCTGAGCCACTGCGTTCTCGCCGACCCCCGCCACGACTGGCAGGTCGAGAACCGCTCCCTCTACTACGCCCGTCTCTACCTGGACCTCCACGGAGGTCTCGACGAGATCGAGGCGCACCTCTTCGGTGCCGAGGACCACCTCGACCCCGAGGAGTCCAGGACCGGGCTCGCGCTCGCCGTCCTGGGGCACCTCGCCTCCTACGGACGCCAGGACGCCCTGCTCCTGCTCCGGCGCTACGCGGCGACCGGCACGAACTGGGCCTGGGCCCTGGACGAGCTGGCCCTGCGCGACGACGACGCCGGGCTCCGCGGGCTCGCCCTCCCCGTGCTCGCCCGCTTCCCCGCCGACCCGGCGGGCGAGGCCGAGCTGGCGGGCGTCGTGCGGGACGCCTTCGAACCCCGGCCCTGGCGGCTGTGGGCCGAGGACCAGCGGGACGCCGTCGGCGCCCGAGTCAGGGCCGCCCAGGAACAGGGCTCCTTCGACCGCTGGCAGCGCCAGATGCGCCCGGCCGGCCCCCGCCCCGGCTGGAGCGTGCGGGCCGTCCTCGACTGGGCGCAGGAGGGGTACGAGCGAGGTGCCGTGCTCGACGGCCCCGCCGCGCGCTGCCTCGCCGCCGTCGCCGGTCCCGAGGACCGCCCCGAACTCCTCGCCGCCGCCCGCGAAGGCTCGACGGGGGCGCGGGGCGCCGCCCTGCACCACCTCGCCGCGTCACGTGACCCCGCCGTCCTCGACCTCGTGGAGGCCGCCGTCGACGGCGGCTCGCACACGGTCGCCGAGGCCGCCGTCGCCGCCTACCGGCGGATGTGCGGCGAGGACGCCGTCGCCCGCGCCCGCGCCTGGGTCCGGCGGACCGACGAACTCGGTACCGCCGCCGCCGAGGTCCTCGCCTGCCGCGGTACGGCGCAGGACGCCGGTCTCGTCCTCGGGGCGCTGCGCGGGACCATCCGCTCCGCCGGCCCCGACGCTCCCGAGCTCGCCGTCCTCGTCGACGGAGTGGGCCGGCTCGACATCGCCTGCGCCGCGCCCGTGCTCCGCCACGTCTACCGCGAGACGTCCTCGTCCCAGTTGCGCGGCCGGGTGGCCCGCGCCCTCGCGGCCACCGACCCCACCTTCGCGACCGGCTTCGCCGTCGAGTGCCTCTGGGACTGCGAGGAGACCACCCGCGAGGTGGCCGCCCAGCACGCCGAGACCGGTGACGTACGGGTCGCCGAGCGGCTCCGCCGCCTCGCCGCCGACCCGGCCGAGGAGGCCGAGGTCCAGACCGCGGTGCGCAACCGGATAGGACCCGACCTCCAGGTCTGACCCCGTGCCCGTTCCTGTCCCAGGCCTGACCCCTCCCCAGGCCTGACCGGTACGGCTCATCCCCTCCCGTTGCCCGGACCCCGGGGCGGCGCGGCCTGCGGCGGAGACCCCGCCGATCGTGGCCCCGCCCCGGGCGCCCGGAGACGGGCCGGGGCGCGCCGCGGCCCCCGCGGCGAAACGCTCATGGGACGTTCCCCCGCCGTCCAGATCGACGTCGGCGGGTACACGCCAAGCGGGACGACAACACCCGTATGCGTGTCGTCATCGTCACAGAATCCTTCCCTCCCGATGTCAACGGTGTGGCGCACTGCGCCCTCCAGACCGCGCGCCACCTCGTCCGCCGGGGCCACGTCCCGCTGGTCATCGCCCCCGCCGTCGCCGACCCGGCGGCGGACGCCGACGCCCCCTGCGCCGTCGTCCGCGTGCCCTCCCTGCCCCTGCCCGGCTACCCCCAGGTCAGGGTCGCCCTGCCGAGCCGCCGGGTCGCCGCCGCCATCGCCGCGCACCGCGCCGACCTCGTCCACCTCGCCGGACCCTTCGTCCTCGGCGTGCGCGGCATGACGGCCGCCGCCCGGCTCGGCATCCCCGCCGTCGCCGTCTACCAGACCGACCTCGCCGGCTACGCCCGTACGTACGTGGGCACCGGCGAGGGCGCCGCCTGGCGCCGGCTGCGCGCCGTCCACGGCGCCGCCGACCGCACCCTCGCCCCGTCCTCCGCCGCCGTACGCGACCTGGAGGCCCACGGCATAGGCCGCATCCGGCTCTGGGGGCGCGGCGTGGACACCGTCCGCTTCCGCCCCGGCCTGCGCGACCCCGGGCTGCGCCGCGAACTCGCGCCCGGCGGCGAACTCCTCGTCGGCTACGTGGGCCGCCTCGCGCCGGAGAAGCGCGTGGACCTGCTCGCGGGGATCCGCGGCATACCCGGCGTCCGGACCGTCGTCGTCGGCGACGGGCCCAGCGGGCCCGGGCTGCGCGCCGCCCTGCCGGAGGCCCTGTTCCTGGGCCGCCGCACCGGCGACGACCTCGCCCGGATCTTCGCCTCGCTCGACGTCTTCGCCCACACCGGCCCGTACGAGACGTTCTGCCAGACCGTGCAGGAGGCCATGGCGAGCGGGGTCCCGGTGATCGCCCCGGCCGCCGGCGGCCCCCTGGACCTGGTGGACCACGGGCGCACCGGTCTCCTCGTACCGCCCGGCGACCCGGGCGCCCTGCGGGAGGCCGTCGCCTCGCTCGCCGCCGCCCCGGACGTGCGCGCCGCCTACGGCCTGGCCGGCCGGGCCGCCGTCGAGGGCCGCACCTGGGAGGCGCTCGGCGACGAGCTGATCGGCCACTACCGGGAGGTCCTGCGCGAGCGGACGGCGGTGGCGGCGTGAACGGCTCTCGTACGGCTCCGGGGGGTGGCGAGGCCATGGGCGCGCGTACCGGGGGGCCGGGGGGTGGCGAAGTCACGGGCGCGCGTACCGCTCCGGGGAGCGGCGAGGTCATGGGCGCGCGTACCGCTCCGGGATCGGGCGCGAGCGGCGGGGCCGCCGCTCAGGGCGGGCTCCGGATCGTGCGGCTCGCCAACTTCGTGACCGCCACCTCCGGCGGTCTGCGGACCGCGCTCGACCAGCTGGGCCGTGGCTACCTCGCCGCCGGGCACGAACCGATCCTGGTCGTCCCCGGCGACGTCGCGAGCGACCACCACACCGAACAGGGCCGGGTCGTCACCCTCCCGGGGCCCGTCCTGCCCGGCACAGGCGGCTACCGGGTCCTCGCCGACCGGCGCCGGGTCGGCCGCCTCCTCGACGCACTCGCCCCCGACCGGATCGAGGTCTCGGACCGCACGACCCTGCGGTGGACGGGGGAGTGGGCGCGCCGCGCCCGGGTGCCGTCGGTGATGGTCTCGCACGAGACGGCGGACGGGGTGCTGCGCACCTGGGGCGTTCCTCCCGCGCTCGCGGCCCGCGCCGCGGACCGGCTCAACCGCCGCACGGCCTGGGCCTTCGCCCGGATCGTCTGCACCACGGAGTGGGCGGAGCGGGAGTTCACGCGGATCGGGGCGCGCAACGTCGTCCGGGCTCCGCTCGGCGTGGACCTGGAACGCTGCCGGCCCGGCCGCCGCAGCACCGTGCTGCGCGCCCGGTACGCGGACGGGGAGCGGGTGCTCCTGGTGCTGTGCTCGCGCCTCTCCGTCGAGAAGCGGCCCGGCACGGCCCTGGACGCCCTCGCGGAGCTCCGGGGCGCCGGCGTACGGGCGGCGCTGGTCGTCGCGGGCGACGGGCCCCTGCGGGGCGCCCTGGAGCGGCGGTCGCGCGAGCGACGCCTCCCGGTGCGGTTCCTCGGGCACGTCGCCGACCGGGAGGCCCTCGCGGACCTCCAGGCCGCGGCGGACGTGTGCCTGGCCCCGGGGCCCGCCGAGACGTTCGGCCTCTCCGCCCTGGAGGCCCTCGCCTGCGGGACGCCGGTCGTCGTCAGCGCCTCCTCCGCCCTCCCGGAGGTCGTCGGGGCCGCCGGGGCCGCCGCCGCCGACGCCCCGGAGGCCTTCGCGGAGGCGGTACGGGGGGTGCTGGCCGTTCCCGAGGCGGCCCGCCGAGCGGCGGCACGCGCGCGTGCGGAGGGTTTCACCTGGGAACGGTCGGTGGCCGCCTTCCTCCACGCCCACGACGCACTCCCGCCCCACGTGCCATCGCCCGTCCCGTCCCCCGTCCCGTCCCCCGTCCCGTCCCCCGTCCCGTCCCCCGTCACGTCCCGCGCCGCGTCCCTTCTTCCGTCTCTTCCTCCGACCCCTCTCCCGTCCCTTCCTCCGACCCCTCTCCCGTCTCCCGCCCCGGCCGCCGCCCCCTGGCCCTCGCTTCCGCCCGGGACCGACCCGTCCCGTACCGAGGAGGCCCGTCGATGAGGGGGGAGCCAAGGGAGGCGGCGGCCCCTCCGAAGGGGGCCGAGGCGACCGGTCCGCTCCGGTTCGCCGTACTCGGCGACTCGTTCAGCGAGGGCGTCGGCGACCGGGTGGACGGCGCCTGGCGCGGGTGGGCGCCCCTGCTCGCCGACGGGCTCGCGGCCGGGGGACGGGAGACGGCGTTCCTGAACCTCGCCGTCGGCGGCGCCCTCAGCCGCGACGTCGACGAGGACCAGCGGCCCCGGGCCCTCGCCTTCCGGCCGCACCTCGCCTCCGTCGTCGTCGGCGTCAACGACACCCTGCGCCACACCTTCGACATCGAGCTGCTCGCCCACCGACTGGACCGCGTCCTCACGGACCTCGACGCCGCCGGAGCCGTCCTCCTGACCGCCTGCCTGCCCGACCCCGGGCGCATGCTCGGCCTGCCGGGGCCCCTGGCCCGCTCGCCCGCCGCCAGCGCTCCGTGAACGCCGTCGTGCACGCCCTGTCCGACCGGTACGACGCGGTGCACCTGCACCTCGCCGACGACCGCTGGACCGAGGACCGTGCCCTGTGGAGCGCCGACCGGCTCCACCCGGGCGAACGGGGCCACCGCGCCGTCGCCGCGGGCTTCCACCGGCTCCTCGCCGCCCGGGGGCTCGCCGACGGCACACCGCCCGCGCGGGAGCCCGTACAACCGCCGCCGACCCGGGCGGAGGCCCTGTTCTGGCTCGCCACCGCCGGGACCGGCTGGGCGCTGCGCCGCAGCCGCGACCTGCTCCCGCAGCTGCTCCTGCTCGCCGGCGCCGAACTCCGCCACTGGGCGGACGGCACCGGCACCGCGCCCCTCGACGCGCGCGCGGACGCCGCCCTCGCCGCCGCGCTCACGGCCACAATGGGGAGATGAACGGGCGCTGGGAGTTCTGGATCGACCGGGGCGGCACCTTCACCGACGTCGTCGGCCGGCGGCCCGACGGACGGCTCGTCACCCGCAAGCTGCTCTCGCACGACCCCGCACGCCACCAGGACGCCGCCGTCGCCGGGATCCGCGCGCTCCTCGGCCTCCGCCCCGGGGAACCCGTTCCCGCCGACCGGATCGCCGTCGTCAAGATGGGCACCACCGTCGCCACCAACGCCCTCCTGGAGCGGCGCGGCGAGCCGACCCTCCTCCTCGTCACCGAGGGCTTCCGCGACGCCCTGCGCATCGCCTACCAGAACCGGCCCCGGCTCTTCGACCGCCACATCGTGCTGCCCGAGGCGGTGTACGCGCGCGTGGCCGAGGTCCCGGAGCGCGTCGACGCCCACGGCCGCCTCGTCCGCCCCCTGGACACGACCGCCGTCGCCAAGGCCCTCGCCGCCGCCCACCGGGACGGCTTCCGCTCAGTCGCCGTCGTCCTGCTCCACGGCTACCGCCACCCCGCCCACGAGACCCGGATCGCCGAGGCCGCCAGGGCCGCCGGCTTCACCCAGGTCAGCTGCTCGCACGAGGTCAGCCCGCTCATCAAGCTGATCCCGCGCGGCGACACCACCGTCGTCGACGCCTACCTCTCCCCGATCCTGCGCCGGTACGTCGACGAGGTCGCCCGGGAACTGGCCGGAATCCGCCTCATGTTCATGCAGTCCAACGGCGGGCTGCGCGAGGCCGCCCACTTCCGGGGCAAGGACGCCGTCCTGTCCGGACCGGCCGGCGGCGTCGTCGGCATGGCCCGCACCTCGGCGCAGGCGGGACACGAGCGGGTCATCGGCTTCGACATGGGCGGCACGTCCACGGACGTGTCGCACTACGCGGGCGCCTTCGAGCGTGAACTCGGTACACAGGTCGCCGGGGTGCGGATGCGGGCGCCGATGATGAGCATCCACACCGTCGCGGCGGGCGGCGGCTCCGTCCTCCACTACGACGGCCGCCGCTACCGCGTGGGCCCCGACTCGGCGGGCGCCGTCCCCGGCCCCGCCTGCTACCGGCGCGGCGGCCCGCTCACCGTCACCGACGCCAACGTCATGCTCGGCCGCGTCCAGCCCGCCCACTTCCCCGCCGTGTTCGGCGAGACCGGCGACCTGCCCCTGGACGCCGAGGTCGTACGGGAGCGGTTCACGGCCCTCGCCGGGGAGATCGGCGGCGGCCGCACCCCGGAGGAGGTCGCGGCGGGCTTCCTGGAGATCGCCGTCCTCAACATGGCCAACGCCGTCAAGAAGATCTCCGTCCAGCGCGGCCACGACGTCACCCGGTACGCCCTCACCAGCTTCGGCGGCGCCGGCGGCCAGCACGCCTGCGCCGTCGCCGACGCCCTGGGCGTCGACACCGTCCTCGTCCCCCCGCTGGCCGGCGTGCTCTCCGCGTACGGCATCGGGCTCGCCGACGCCACCGCGATGCGGGAGCGGTCCGTCGAGGACGAGCTCGACGCCCCCGGCACCCACGCGCGCGTGACGGCCCTCTGCGCCGAACTCGCCGAGCGGACCCGCGAGGAGCTGCGCGCCGACGGCCTGCCGGACGAGGCGATCACCACGCACGCGCGCGTGCTCCTGCGCTACGCGGGGACGGACGCGAGTCTCCCCGTCGACCTCGCCCCCGCCGCATCGATGAAAACCGTGTTCACAGCCGCTCACCGGACGCGGTACGCGTTCACCATGGACAAGCCGCTCGTCGTCGAGGCGGTCTCCGTGGAGGCCGTCGGCCGCGCCGGTCCGCACGGCCCCGTCCTCGTCGACACCGGAGAGCGGACGGGCCCCCTCGCCCCCCGGGCCACCGTCCGGATGCACAGCGGCGGCACACCCCACGACACGCCGCTCCACCGGCGCGAGGACCTGCGTCCCGGCGACACCGTCGACGGCCCCGCGCTGCTCGCCGAGGCCGACGCCACGACCGTCGTCGACACCGGCTGGCGCGCCACCGCGACCGACGGCGGACACCTCCTTCTGCACCGCGTCACGCCCCGCCCCACGCGCGTGGCGGCCGGGACGGACGTGGACCCGGTCCTCCTGGAGGTCTTCAACAACCTCTTCATGGCCATCGCCGAACAGATGGGCGTGCGCCTGGAGAACACCGCCCAGTCCGTCAACATCAAGGAACGCCTCGACTTCTCCTGCGCGCTCTTCGACGCCGAGGGCAACCTCATCGCCAACGCGCCCCACATCCCCGTCCACCTCGGCTCCATGGGCGAGTCCATCAAGGAGGTCCTGCGGCGGCGCGCGGACGACCTGCGGCCCGGCGACGCGTACGCCGTCAACGACCCGTACCACGGCGGCACCCACCTGCCCGACGTGACCGTCGTGACCCCCGTCTTCGACGACACCGGCCGGCGGCTCCGCTTCCTGGTCGCCTCGCGCGGCCACCACGCCGAGATCGGCGGCATCACCCCCGGCTCCATGCCCGCCTTCAGCCGGACCGTCGAGGAGGAGGGCGTCCTCTTCGACAACTGGCTGCTCGTCCGGGACGGCCGGCTCCGCGAGGCCGAGACCCGGGCCCTGCTCACCGGCGCCCGCCACCCGTCCCGCGACCCCGACACCAACCTCGCCGACCTGCGCGCCCAGATCGCCGCCAACGAGAAGGGCATCGAGGAACTGCGCAGGACCGTCGACGAGTTCGGCCCGGACGTCGTCCAGGCGTACATGCGGCACGTCCGCGCCAACGCCGAGGAGTCCGTCCGCCGCCTCGTCGCCCGCCTCCACGACGGCGCGTACCGCTACGAGACCGACGGCGGCGCGACCATCGCCGTCGAGGTCCGCGTCGACCGCGAACGCCGCTCCGCCGTCGTCGACTTCACCGGCACCTCGCCCCAGCTGCCCGGCAACGCCAACGCGCCCACGTCGGTCGTCATGGCCGCCGTCCTGTACGTCTTCCGCACCCTCGTCGACGAGGACATCCCGCTCAACAGCGGCTGCCTGGAGCCCCTGGAGATCCGCGTCCCGCCCGGCTCCATGCTCGCGCCCGTCTACCCGGCCGCCACCGTCGCCGGGAACGTCGAGACCTCCCAGGCCGTCACGGGCGCGCTCTACGCGGCCCTCGGCGTCCAGGCGGAGGGCTCCGGCACCATGAACAACGTCACCTTCGGCAACGCGCGCGTGCAGTACTACGAGACGGTCGCCAGCGGCTCGGGCGCGGGGGACGGCTTCGACGGCACCGACGCCGTCCAGACCCACATGACCAACTCCCGGCTCACCGACCCCGAGGTCCTGGAGTGGCGCCACCCCGTCCGCGTCGACGCCTTCGCGGTACGGGACGGCGGCGGCGGGCGCGGCAGGTGGCACGGCGGCCAGGGGGTCGAGCGCCGCATCCGCTTCCTGGAGCCGATGACGGTGACCCTCCTCACCGGACACCGCAGGGTCCCCCCGTACGGGATGGCCGGCGGCGAGCCGGGCGCACTCGGCGAGAACCTCGTGGAACGCGCCGACGGCACCGTCGAGCACCTCGGGGGCGCCGCGACGGCCGAGCTCGGCCCCGACGACGTCCTGGTCGTCCGCACCCCCGGAGGGGGTGGCTACGGCCCGCCGTCGCCCGGCGGATGAAGGCCCCCGTTCAACGCAGGCCGGTGAAGCCCCCGCGCAGCGCAGGCCGGTGAATCCGCCGTTCAGCGCAGCTCTGCGAACGTCCCCGTTCAGCGCACCGGAACGAACCGCACCGGCGTCCCCGGCACCGCCTGCGCCGCCGCGCCCAGGTCGGCCTCCCGGACGACCCCGACCACCGGGTACCCCCCGGTCGTCGGATGGTCCGCGAGGAACACCACCGGGCGTCCGTCCGGCGGCACCTGGACCGCGCCCAGGACCATGCCCTCGCTCGCCAGCTCTCCCGGCCGCGCCCGGTCGAGCGCCGGTCCTTCGAGCCGCAGCCCGATCCGGTTGCTCGCCGGCGACACCCGGTACGCGCGCGTGGCCAGGGTCCGCAGCGCGGCGGCGGTGAACCAGTCGTCGCGGGGACCCAGCCGGACCCTCAGGACGAGTTCGGCCGGCGGACCCGGCCACGGCGGAGCGTCGACCGGCCCGCGTACGGTCGTCTCCGCTCCCAGCGGCAGCACCGCGTCCTCCGCCAGCGGCGCCGGGCCGAGCCCGGACAGCAGGTCGGTGGAGCGGCTGCCCAGCACCGGTTCGACGGCGAGTCCGCCGCCGAACGCCACGTACGAGCGCAGCCCGCGTACGGCAGCGCCGATGTCCAGGAGAGCCCCGGCCGGCACCCGGACCGCCGTCCCCCAGGCGGCCGGGCGCCCGTCCACCCGGACCGGGCAGGGCGCCCCGCCCACCGCGACGGTCACCGCGCACCGGGGCCGCAGCGCGCACCCGTCGACGGTGGTCTCCAGGACCGCGGCGCCAGCCGGGACGCCGGTGTTGCCGACGAGCCGGTTGAGGAGCCGTACGGCGTCCGGGTCGAGGGCGCCCGAGCGGGGCACGCCGAGATGCGCGTACCCGGTGCGCCCCAGGTCCTGCACGGTGGTGAGCGCCCCCGCCCGGACCACGGCGACGGCCCGGTCGGTCATCGCCGCCCGCCCTCGGCCGTGGACACCGTGAACCGGACCCGGGTGCCGGGCGCGAGGAGCGCGGCGGGGTCCCGTCCGGCGTCCCAGAGCACCGCGTCCGTCGTGCCGATCAGCTGCCAGCCGCCGGGGGAGGAGCGCGGGTACACGCCCGTGTAGGGCCCGGCGAGCGCGACCGACCCGGCCGGGACGGCGGTACGCGGCGTGGCCCGGCGCGGCACCTCGTACCGCGCGCCGAGCCCGGTCAGATAGCCGAAGCCCGGCGCGAACCCGCAGAAGGCGACCCGGAACTCGGTCGCCGTGTGGACGCGTACCGCCTCCTCGACGGACACCCCCCACAGCGCGGCGACCTCCGCCAGATCGGGCCCGTCGTAACGGACCGGCACCTCCACCGCCTCGCCCGCGCGCGCGGGGAGGCGTCCCGCCTCCCAGCCGTCCAGCTCGGCCACGAGCCCGGCCGGGTCCGCGACCCCGTCGAGCAGCACCGTCCGCGCGGCCGGGACGATCTCCCGTACGGCGGGGAGCGCGCCCGCCGCCCGCCGTCGCAGCAGCTCGGCGTGGAAGGCCTCCGTCTCGGCGCCATCGGCCAGTTCCACCAGAAGCGCCCGTTCGCCCACGCGCAGCGTCCGGACGCTCACGCGAAGGCCTCCACCAGGACCCCGGAGGCCTCCAGGCCCTCGCGGACCCGGCGGGCGAGGCCCACCGCGCCGGGGGTGTCCCCGTGCAGGCACAGCGACCGGGCCCGTACGGCGACGGAGGTCCCGCAGTGCGCCGTCACGACCCCGGCCGCGGCCATGGCCACCGAGCGCTCCACGACCGTGTCGGGATCCGTGACGACGGCCCCCTCCTGCCCCCGGGGCAGCAGGGAGCCGTCCGCCCGGTAGGCCCGGTCGCCGAAGGCCTCGGGGACGACGGGGAGTCCGGCCGCCGCCGCGGCCTCGTGCAGCCGGGAGCCCGGCAGCCCCAGGACGGGCAGGGACCGGTCGGCGAGCAGGACGCCCTCCACGACCGCCGCCGCCTGCTCCTCGTCGCGGACCACCCGGTTGTAGAGCGCGCCGTGCGGCTTCACGTACGCGACGCGCGAGCCCGCCGCCCGGGCGAAGACCTCCAGGGCGCCGATCTGGTAGGCCACTTCGGCGGCCAGCTCCGCCGCCGGGACGTCCATCGAGCGCCGCCCGAAGCCGGCCAGGTCCCGGTAGGACACCTGGGCCCCGATCCGTACTCCCCGTTCCGCCGCGAGCTCGCAGACGCGCCGCATGGTGGCCGCGTCCCCCGCGTGGAAGCCGCAGGCCACGTTGGCGCTGGTGACGACGGAGAGCAGCCGCTCGTCGTCGGTCAGCGTCCAGCGGCCGAATCCCTCGCCGAGGTCGGCGTTGAGGTCGATCGAGGCCCGGGTCATGTGGCGCTTCCCTTCCCACCTGGTCGTGCGGTCTCGCCACGGTAGGGGATTGTTCAACAATCCAACAAGAGACGTGTTGTCGCCGCCCTGTTTCTGCGGTTGACTCGGCCGCGGACGACGGAAGGGAAGAAGAGGCGCTGTGGACGTGACGGGCGTGAGCGGCACGGGCGGCGGGAGTGCGGCCGGAGACCTGGCGGACGACCGCGCGCTGCTCGGGCGGACGAGCACGGCGGAACGGGTCGCGGACATCCTGCGGACCCGGATCGCGGAGGGCTGCTTCCCGCCCGGCGTCCGGCTCTCCGAGGAGAACATCGGCGGCGCCCTCGGCGTGTCCCGCAACACACTCCGCGAGGCCTTCCGGCTCCTCACCCACGAACGCCTCCTCGTCCACGAGCTCAACCGCGGGGTCTTCGTCCGCGTCCTCGCCGTGGGTGACGTGGACGACATCCACCGCACCCGGCGGCTCGTCGAATGCGCCGTCGTCCGAGGCCTCGGACAGCCGCCGTACGCCGTCGACGGCCTCGCCGCCGCCGTCGCGGAGGGCGAGAACGCGGCCCGTAGGGACGACTGGCGGGGCGTCTCCACGGCCAACATCCACTTCCACCGCGAACTCGTCGCCCTCGCGGGCAGCGCCCGCACCGACGAACTGATGCGCGGCGTCCTCGCCGAACTCCGGCTCGCCTTCCACGTCGTGGACGACCCCCGCGCGCTGCACGAGCCCTATCTCCAGCGGAACCGCGAGATTCTGGACGCCCTGCGCGCCGGTGAGCGGGCCCAGGCGGAGCGCCTCCTCGCCCGCTACCTCGACGACTCCCGCGCCCGCCTCGTCGCCGCCTACGCCCACGCGGTGGGCGGCCCGGCGAGCCCCTGACGGCCGGCCCCGCGGCCTTCCCCGGCCCGGTCGCATCTGCGCCCGTTTCGACCGTTGTCAGTTCGAGGACCTAATCTGTCCACCGTGACTTCGCCTGCCTCGACGGACCTCGCTCCGCCCCAGCTCAGCGCGGCGCCGCGGCCCGCGCAGGGCCCGGCCGCCGACGAAGGGCTCGCGCGGCGCCTCCGCGCGCTCGCGTGCACCGCCCCGCTGCACGACCTCGACGCGCGCAAGGCGAACCTCGCCGGCGAGTACACGGTCTACGCGATGGCCGAGGTGGCCCTCTCCGCGATCGACCTCGTCACCCTCAACATGGACTTCGACACCGGCGCCGACCACGAGCAGATAGTGGCCAGGCTGCTGCCCCGCGTCGCCGCCCAGGCACCCTCCCGCCCCGCCGCCGAGCACGAGCGCGTGGCCCGCTGGGTCCTGGAGAACCTGATCAACGTCGGCAGCGTCGACCGGGGCTTCCGCGCCGTCTACGGCACCTTCGGCACCGACGGGATCTACGTCCGCAGGGACTACGACTTCAAGCTCATCGAGGAGGTCCCGGGCTACGGCGGCGGCGTCTACCTCCGCACCACCGACGAAGCGGTCAACGTCCTCGTCGGCGCCCTCGACACCGACGTCACCAGCGCCCAGATCGCCGCCGAGGTGAAGCTGGAGGTCCTCATCAGCCGGGGCCGCCTCGCCGACGCGCAGCTCGCCGCCGAGCAGGCGCGGTACCGGACCGTGCAGTACGCCGAGTCCCTCCGCAAGACCCTGGAGGCCACCCGGCGCAACGTCCGCGCCGTGGACTGGCTCCAGGCGGTCCCGGACATGATCGACGAGGCGCTCGACCACGTGGCCGACCGCTACCGCCACGAGAACGCGATCCTCACCAACATCCGCAAGGCCCGCGACGAGGCCGAGGACCACGAGCACAAGCGCCGCGCCGCCGAGCTCGTCGACATCGTCAAGGACTGCATCCGGCGCCACACCCAGCTCCAGTCCCGCCTCCTGGAGGCCGGACCGCTCTTCCGCGCCGAGCAGGACCGGCAGGCCTTCGCGGCCCCCACCGCGTACACCGGCCTCGACCTGTACGGGCAGCTCGTCGCCCCGATCCTGCCGCTCCCCGTCGAACAGGCCGGCCGGGTCACCGACGCCTTCTTCGCCCACGGCACCGGACTGCGCACCCCGGCCTCCGTCCGCCTCGGCGACCTCGTCGACCTGCTCCTCACGCCGCCCGTCGAGCGCGAGCACCTCGGCGCGGAGATGCCCGAGCCCGACCTCATCGCCACCCCCGACGACTCCCGCTTCAGCGAGGAGCAGCTCGCGAGCGCCATGCGGCTCCTCGACCTGGAGCACGACGCCCCGCGCCGCCTCTCCGGCCTGCTGGCGGAGGCCCGCCGCCTCGACGACGACCTGCCGTACCTCGTCGCCCTGCTCGCCGTGCACGCGGCCAGCCCGCCGGTCGGCACGGCCTACCGCCAGGGCGAGGAGCGCCTCCTCTTCGCCGTCGACGACGGCACGCCGCTCGACGACCCCGAGTTCGGCGGCGCCGACCTCATCGTCGGTACGGCCCTCCTCGACGCGGTGGGCATGGCCGCCGACCGCTCGGAGGCCACGTGACCGTCACCCCGATCGTCCCCGACACCACCGCACCGGACCCGGCCGAGCCGCTCACGCCTGCGCCCACGACAGCCCCGGCTGACGGGATGCCTCCGGCTGACGGGACGTCCACGGCTGTCGAGCAGTCCCCGACCGCGGCCTCGACGCAGGCCCTGACCTCGACCGAGGCCACCGTCGTACCCGGCCCCAGGCCGGAGACGGCGGCGACCGAGCAGGAGACGGCAGAGCCCGGGCAGGAGCCTGGGCAGGAGCCCGAGGCCGACCCGCAGCCGGAGCCCGAGCCGGGCCGCCCGGGAGCGGGCGGGAACCGTGCCGAACCCGGCCCGCGGGTGCGGGCCGTCGTCGTGGACCGGCCCGGCGGCGCGCGCGGCGAGACCGGCGCCGAGTCCCGGAACGAGCCCGGTACGAAGCCCCGGCTCGGGGCCGTACCGGCACCGGAGCCGTCCCGCGCCGACGCCGCGTCCCGGCGCAGGAGCGTCCCGACCGTCCGCGCCGTGCGGCTCACCACGGAGCCGGTCGCGCCGGCCCGCCGCCCCGCGCCCGCTCCGGCGGCCGTCACCCCCGTTCCGCTGCCCCTGCCCCGACCCGTCACCGACGACGTACCGCCCGAGAGCCGCACCGAGGAGCCCCAGCCGTGAGCGAAACCCACGCCGAGTACGCCGACGCGTGGAGCGAGCAGGAGCCCCCGCACCCCCAGGCGGCCCCCGCGCCCACCCCCTCCTCGCAGTCCGCCGTCACCCCCGCCGACGCGGCCGACGCGGCCCGGCTCGTCTCCTTCGGGCTCCAGCCCAAGCTGCTGCCGGCCCGGGACGCCGAGTACACCGAGCTGCTCCGCCGCTACCGCGAGGACCCCGCCTTCGCGCGCCTCGCCGACGCCGTCGCCACCGGCCTCGGACTCGTCGTCCTGGAGGTCTCCCCGCGCGCCGGGATGGCCGTCACCGCCGGCGAGGACTCCGTCTTCGCCGTCCGCATGGGCGACTACGCCCGCCGCGCCTCGACGGACTCCGCCGACCGGTTCCTCCACGGTCTGGCCCACCTCGCCGTCGCCGCCATGGCCTTCCCCCGTCCCGAGGACCTCGCCGACGACGGCTACATCGGCCGCCTCACCGTCAACGGCGTCGACGCCTTCGTCCGCCAGGCCTGTCTGCGCCTGGAGCAGCGGGCCGAGGAGCAGGGCGAGAACACCGACCCGGCATCCGACGCCCCCGGCCTGGAGGCCGGCTGGCGGATCTACGCCCGCCGCAGCGCCACCGGCGCCACGAAGGACGCCCGCCGCCTCGCCGGATCCACCACCGGCATCGTCGGCAAGGCCGCCGCCTTCCTCACCGACTCCGGCTTCCTCCAGCGCACCGGCGACGAGGGCGGCGGCTCCTACCGCACCACCGCCCGCTACCAGCTCCAGGTCCGCGACATGGCCGGTTCCGCCGCCATGGCCGAGCTCCTCGAACTGGGTGTCGTGCCGGTCAGCGACGGCTCGGCGACCCTCGTGCCGCCGCCCGAGGGCGACGACCTGGAGCTCGCCGCCGACGCGGGCCTCCCGTTCCACGCGTAACCGCCACGCGTAACCGCCCGCGCCGCGCATCCGCCCCGCGCAACCGCCCGCGCCGCGCATCCGACCTTCCTGAGCACGACGAGCACGAGAGTCCCCCGCCATGTACGAGCTGTCCCGGGTCCGCCTCTACTCCATCGGCCCCGCCGGTGCGCGCTACGCCGACACCGTCCTGGACCTGCGCGGAGTCGGCGCGCCCGTGCCCCACCCCGCTCCCACACAGGCGGAGTTCTTCGAGGAGGAGCCGGTCGGCCCGCCGCGCCGCCCCGCGCCCGCGGGCGTGCTCTTCCTGGAGAACGGCGGCGGCAAGTCCGTCCTCCTCAAGCTGATCTTCTCGGTCATGCTGCCCGGCCACCGCAACACCCTCGGCGGCGCCAGCTCCGGCGTGCTGCGCAAGTTCCTCCTGGCCGACGACTGCGGACACGTCGCCCTGGAGTGGCAGCACACCCTCACGGGTGAACTCGTCGTCGTCGGCAAGGCCAGCGAGTGGCGCGGCCGCCAGGTCTCCAACGACCCGAGGAAGTTCGCCGAGGCCTGGTACTCCTTCCGCCCCGGCCCCGGGCTCAGCCTGGACAACCTCCCCGTCGCCGAGGCGACCTCCGTCCGGCGGCCCGTCGAGGGTGCCTCCGGAGCCACCGGCCGCCGCCGCACGATGAAGGGCTTCCGCGACGCCCTCACCGAGGCGGGCAAGGCCTACCCGCACCTCGAGGTGGTCTGGGAGGAGATCCACGACCGCTGGAACGAGCACCTCGGCGAGCTCGGCCTCGACCCCGAACTCTTCCGCTACCAGCGCGAGATGAACGCCGACGAGGGCGAGGCCGCCGGCCTCTTCGCGGTCAAGAAGGACTCCGACTTCACCGACCTCCTCCTCCGCGCCGTCACCGACACCCGGGACACCGACGGCCTCGCGGACCTCGTGAGCGGCTTCGGCAACAAGCTCGGCCGCCGTGCCGAGCTGACCGCCGAGCGCGAGTTCACGGCCGGCTCCGTCGACCTCCTCGGCCGCATCGTCGAGGCCGCCGGGACCCGGGCCCACGCGCGTGACGTCCACACCGCATCCGAGCGGCGCACCCGCACCCTCGCCCGCCGGCTCTCCGCCCGCGCCGACGAGGAGCGCGGCCGGGCCGCCGAACTGGCCCAGCAGGTCACCACGGCCGCCCACGCCGTCGCCGAGGCCGAGACCGCCCGCGGCCGCAGCGCCCTCATCTCAGCCGAACTCGCCTACCGGCACGCCTCCCTGGCGCTGACCGCCGCCGAGAAGGGCGCCGCCTCCCAGCGCCGCGAGCTCACCGACGCCCGGACGATGCACTCCGCCTGGCAGGCGGCCGAGGTCGTCCTCCGGCACCGTGCAGCGGGCGACCGCTCCTCGCGTGTGGCCGCCGCCATCCGCGAGGCCGAGCGGGACGCCGCCCCGGCCCTCGCGGCCCGCGCGAAGGCCGCCGCCGATCTCGTACGGGCCCTCGCCGCCGCCGCCGAGGAGGGCGAGCGCCACGCGGCCGAGGAGGAGGAGCGCTCCACGGCGCTCCAGGACGCGAGCGAGACCGCCCACCGGGACGCCACGGCCGCCGCCACCGAGGCCCAGCGGGCCCGCAGCGAGGCCGGCCACCTGCGCCAGCGCCTCGCCGAGGTCGAGCAGGAGACCGCGGAGGCCGTACGGGCCGGCTGGCTCGACGACTCCGAGCCCGACGCCGACCCGGCCCGGGCCGCCCTCGCCGCGAGCGACGCGGAGAAGACCGCGGTCGCCTCCTGGGACACGGCCCGCGAGAAGGCCCGTACCGCCGCCGACCGCGCCCGCGAGGCCGCCGCCGGCGAGTCCCGCGCCGAACTCGCCGCCGCCCGCGCCGCGGACGCCGCCGAGGCCGCGGGGAACGCCTACGACGCGGAGCGCCGCGCCGCCGAGTCCCTCGCCTCCGAGGAGCGCCTCGCCGAGCTGCTGAGCCTGCCGGCCGGCGGCTCACCCCTCCCGGGCCAGCGCGCGGGCGTCACCGGCCAGGCCGAGGAGCCCGCTCTCCACGACGACACCGAGGGCGCGGCCGCCGAGACCGCACCCGCCCCCCAGGGGCCGCTCACCGTCACCGAGTTCGACCGGTACGCCGACGAACTGCGCGGCATGCTCGACCAGGCCGTCACCTCGGCCGAACGGCAGCTCTTCGAGCTGCGCACCGCCGCGGCCGACGACTCCCGCATCCTCGGCGCCCTCGGCGACGGCGGACTGCTGCCGCCCGGCCCCGACGTCCTCGCCACCGTCGAGTACCTCGGCGAGCAGGGCATCCCCGCGCTCCCCGGCTGGCGCTACCTCGCCCAGGCCGTGGACCCCGCCGACCACGCACGCGTCCTCGCCGCCCGCCCCGAGCTCGTCGACGGCGTCGTGATCACCGACCCCGTCTCGTACGGGCGCGCCCGCGAGGTCCTCGGCACGGCGGCCCTGCTGCCCCGCTCCACCGTGGCCGTCGGCACCGCCGCCGCCCTGCTCGCCCCCGTACCGGCGCAGGACACGGGCGAGGACAGCGGTGTCTTTCTGGTCCCGCCGAACCCCGCCATGCACGACGAGCAGGCCGCCGACGAGGAGCGGCACGCCCTGCGGGCCCGCGCGACCGCCCGCGACGAGGAGATCCGTACCCTCGCCGCCCGCCTCGCCGGCGACCGCGCCCTCGCGTCCCGGATCGGGGCCTGGCGCGCCGACTGCCCGCCCGGCATGCTCGCCGAGCTCGCGGCCGTCGCCTCGACCGCCCGCGAGACCGCGGAGGCCGCCTCCGCGACCCTCGACGAGGCCCGTACGGCGCGCGGCGAGGCCGACGAGGCCGCCGCCGACGCGGCCCAGCTCAGGGACGAGCGCCAGGAGGCCGCCCAGCGCGCCCGCCGCGTCGCCGACGCCCTCGCGGGCCTCGCCTTCCGGCTGCGCGAGCGCTCCGCCTGGCAGGCCAAGCTCCGTGAACTCGCCGACGACGCCGCCGAGTCCGAGGCCCGCGCCCAGACCTGTCTGGACCGCGCCCGCGCCGCCGACGAGGACCGCCGCGCGATCCAGCGCGCCGCCGACGACGCCCACCGCACCGCCCGCGCCCTGCGCGCCGAGCGCGCCGAGATCGCCGGCGCCCCCGACACCCTTCCCGAGGAGGACCCGGCCGCGCCCCGCACCGCGCTCCCCACCCTCCGCGAGGCCTACCGGGCCGCCTCCCAGCTGTACGAGAAGGTCGGCGTCGGCGCCGACCTGCGCGCCGAGCAGGCCCGCGCCGAGAGCGACGAGTCCGCCGCCCTCGCCGAGCTCGGCCGCCTCACCAACAAGGTCCGCACCCGCGCCGAACAGCTCCTGGAGTCCACCGACGGCGCCGACGGCCCGTCCCGGCAGGCGGCCGCCGCCCGCGCCGAGTCCCTCGTACAGATGCTGGAATCGCGCGCCACGGAGGCGAGCGAGAAGCTCGGCCGGCTCCGGGGCGAGTCCGAGCGCCTGGCCCCCGAGGACGGCGAGGCGCACACCGAGCTGCCCGAGGACCGGGTGCCCGCCGACGCCGAGCAGGCGCAGGTCCTGCTGCGTACCGCGACCGGCGAACTCGCCTCCCGTACCGACGCCCTGGAGTCGGCGCGCGCCGCCCACTCCGGGCTGCTCCGCGACCACCGGGCCGCCGAGGACGCGGCGGGCGGCTTCGACGAGACCGCGGCCCTCCTGCGCGACCTCCTCCGCGACCACACCGACGAGGAGCGCGACCCGTCCGAGACGTACACGGGCAGCCTGGAGGAGGCCCGCACGACGGCGGGCGAGGCGCGCCGCGCGCTGCGCGGCTGCACCGCCGAACTGTCCGGCGCCGAAGCCGCCGTCCGCGAGGCGAGCGACATCCTCGTCCGGCACGCCAACTCCACCCGCTACGAGCAGGTCCGCACCCCGGCGCGCCAGCAGATCCGCGAACTGCCCGCGTCCGCGCTGCCCGAGCACGCCGCCAAGTGGGCCGAGGCCTTCGCGCCCCGGCTCCGGGTCCTCACGGACGAGCTGGCGCAGCTGGAGCGCAACCGCGACTCGATCGTGGACCGGCTCCGCGGTCTCGTGGAGTCGTCGCTCGCGACGCTCCGCTCCGCCCAGCGGCTCTCCCGGCTCCCTGAGGGGCTCGGCGAGTGGTCGGGGCAGGAGTTCCTGCGGATCCGCTTCGAGGAGCCCGATCAGGCCACCCTCGCGGAGCGGCTCGGTGAGGTCGTCGACGAGGCGACCCGCGCGGCCGTGAAGAAGAACTCCGACCTGCGCCGCGACGGCATGTCCCTGCTGCTGCGGGGAGTCCAGGCGGCGCTCGAACCCAAGGGCGTCTCGGTCGAGATCCTCAAGCCGGACGCGGTGCTGCGCGCCGAGCGGGTGCCCGTCGGGCAGATGGGCGACGTCTTCTCCGGCGGCCAGCTGCTCACCGCGGCCATCGCCCTGTACTGCACGATGGCGGCGCTCCGCTCCAACGACCGGGGCCGCGACAAGCACCGCCACGCGGGCACCCTGTTCCTGGACAACCCCATCGGCCGCGCCAACGCCACGTACCTGCTGGAGCTCCAGCGGGCCGTGTCGGACGCGCTGGGCGTCCAGCTGCTCTACACGACCGGCCTGTTCGACACGACGGCGCTGGCCGAGTTCCCGCTGGTGATCCGCCTGCGCAACGACGCCGACCTGCGGGCCGGCCTCAAGTACATCAGCGTGGAGGAGCACCTGCGTCCTGGCCTGCCGCAGGCGGCCGGGGAGGGCGAGTCGATCCACGGCGAGATCACGGCGACGCGGATGTTCCGCCGGCACGCGTCCGACGACCCCACCGCACCGCCGGTGGCCTCTGCCTGACCGTCGGAGGCGTCCGCCTGACCGTCGGAGGCGTCCGCCTGACCGTCGGCGGCGTCCCCCCGATCCGTGACACAGAGCGGCCCGGCCCCCACAAGGGGACCGGGCCGCTCGGTCTCGCCGTCGGACGAGCCTTCAGATGCGCCGTGAAACGCGCCGTAAAGCGCGCCGTAGAGCGCGCCGTCAGGCCGCTTCGGAGAGCCGGGCCGTCTCCGACCGGCCCTCCGCGCGCCGCTCGCGGCGCAGCTGACGCGCCGTACTGCTCGGCTCCGACACGACGCCGTTGCGCTGGCGCCACACCTGACGGGTGACCCAGACGTCGAGGACACTCCAGGTGGCCACGACCGTCGACGCCACCGCGCTGACCGTCACCGGGAACGCCAGCCAGGAGCCCGCGACCGAGCAGAAGAAGGCCACCACCCCCTGGATGAGCGTCACCGACGTGATCATCACGGCGCGTACGGCGGCGGTGCGCACCGGATCGGGCATCCGCTGCCGGCCCTTCTCGTCGTCCACCCACAACTGCCGCGCCTCGCGCGACTCGTGTTCCATCGTCCTGTCACTCCCCACCACTGAACGCCTCCAGGGGTGGCTGCCCGTTGCGAGCGCCTTTACGCGGACAGGACCCTCCCCGTACCTAATGACGCTCGGGAGAGGGAAAAGGTTTCGCCTGAATCCGAGCGGAACGCACAATTCCAGCCATCTCCGCAGGCCGGAGAAATGGCACACCATCAGGTGTCCTGTGCCACAGTGGCCGATCCCAACTCCCCGAATACCAGGACATCTCATGATCAACGCTCACTCGACAGGCTGAAAAACGTCCGGACGCGCCTTCGAGATGGCCGTGATGCAGTAGTAGGCTCACGCCGCCATTTGTTTGAAACCGAAGGTTGACGCCGCGTGTTGACGCGCGACGTCACGAACGTGAAGGACCTCCGTGGCGCGCGGGGGCCGAGCTGGGGGAGGCCATGCGCTTTCGCGGGAAGTCCATCCGCCGGAAGATCGTGGCGTTGCTCCTCGTACCGCTCGTCTCCCTGACCGGCCTGTGGGGCTTCGCGACGGTCCTGACGGGCCGTGAGGCCGACCAGCTCCTCGACGTCGGCTACATCGTCGACAAGGTCGGCTACCCGCTGGAGGACACCGCCCGTGTCATCCAGCTCGAACGCCGCCAGTCGCTCATCTACCTCGCCGATCCCCGGGGTTCCACGGCCCTCGCCTCCCTGCGCGAGACCCGCCGGGCCACCGACCGGCAGATATCCCGGATCCGCGCGAACGCCGCCGAACCGGGCGTACGCGAGGAGATGCGGCCCGTCACCACCCAGCGGCTCAACACGCTCCTCGCCGCGCTCGACGACCTCGAGTCGCTGCGCCGCTCCGTCGAGAAGCGCAGCATCGGCCGCATCCAGGCCCTCGAGTTCTACAACCGGCTCGTCGACCCCTGCTACAGCTTCCTCATCACCCTCCACGCCCTCGAGAACGTGGAGATGGACAAGCAGGGCCGCTCGCTCGTCGGCATCACCCGCGCCCGCGAGGTCCTCTCCCGCGAGGACGCCCTCGTCGTCTCCGCCCTCGTCGCGGACCGGATCACCGCACCCGAGATCCGCGTCATGACCGACCTCGTCGCCAACCGCGAGCAGTTCTACGAGGTCAACCTCGAACTCCTGCCGACCGCCGAGCGCGAGCGCTTCGAGAAGTACTGGGCGGGCCCCGAGACCGCCGCGCTGCGGGCCGCCGAGAAGTCGATCATCGACGAGGGCCCCACCGACGAACCGCGCGCCGTCACCGCCGCCTACTGGCAGGAGGAGGCGAGCCCCGTCCTGGACGACCTCGCCCGCGAGAACACCGCGGCGGGCGACCGCTACCAGGACCGTGTCCAGCCCGCCGCCTACAGCGTGCTCCTCAAGGTCGGCGTCGCCGGCGTCCTCGGCTTCCTCGCCCTGCTCGCCTCGATCGTCATCTCCGTCCGCATCGGCCGCTCGCTCGTCCACGACCTGCGCCGCCTCCAGAAGGAGGCCCAGGAGGTCTCCGGTGTGCGCCTGCCCAGCGTCATGCGCCGGCTCGCCGCCGGCGAGCAGGTCGACGTCGGGACCGAGGTGCCCCACCTCCGGTACGGGCAGGACGAGGTCGGCCAGGTCGGCCAGGCCCTCAACACCCTCCAGCGCGCCGCCGTCGAGGCCGCCGTCAAGCAGTCGGAGCTGCGCCGCGGGGTCTCCGAGGTGTTCGTCAACCTCGCCCGCCGCAACCAGGTCCTGCTCCACCGTCAGCTCACCCTCCTCGACACCATGGAGCGGCGCACCGAGGACACCGACGAGCTCGCGGACCTCTTCCGGCTCGACCACCTCACCACCCGCATGCGCCGGCACGCCGAGGGCCTCGTCATCCTGTCCGGCGCCGCCCCCTCCCGCCAGTGGCGCAAGCCCGTCCAGCTCATGGACGTGGTCCGCGCCGCCGTCGCCGAGGTCGAGGACTACGAGCGGATCGAGGTGCGCCGGCTGCCCCGCCTCGGCGTGGGCGGCCCCGCCGTCGCGGACCTCACCCACCTCATCGCGGAACTCCTGGAGAACGCCACGGTGTTCTCGCCCCCGCACACCGCCGTGCAGGTCCTCGGCGAGCGCGTCGCCAACGGCTTCACCCTGGAGATCCACGACCGCGGCCTCGGCATGAACGCCGACGCACTGCTCGACGCCAACCTCCGGCTCGCCGAGACCCCCGAGTTCGAGCTCTCGGACACCGACCGCCTCGGCCTCTTCGTGGTCAGCAGGCTCGCCCAGCGGCAGAACGTCCGCGTCTCGCTCCAGACCTCCCCGTACGGCGGGACCACCGCGGTCGTCTTCATCCCGGCCGCGCTGCTCACCGACGCGCCCGAGACCCAGGGCGCCGGATTCCGTCTGGACCGCAAGTCCGCGGACCCCAGGACCCTGGACCGCGCCGGCACCGCCGACGCCGCCGACCGCCTCGACGGTGACCTCACCGGTCCCACCCCGCTGCCCACCCGCCGGCCCGTGCTCGCCCGCGTCCCGGACGTGACCGAGACCCCCGGCGTCCTCGACGGCCCCGTCGAGCTGGAGGCGCCGCTCGACGCCGACGAGTTCGACGTGCTCTTCGACCGGTCCGCGGACCTCCTCGACACCGAGAGCGAGCGCGGCGGCCTGTTCCGGCCCCGCGACCGCCGCCGCTCCGGCCTCGCCCCGGCCGGCGAGCAGCACCAGCAGGCCCCCGACCAGACGACCGGCCGCGACGAGGACGACCCGCACGCCGACGGCGCCGTGCGCGGCCCCGTACCGCTGCCGCGCCGCTCCACCCCCACGCTCGTCGTGGACCGCGGCCGCCGCGTCGACGAGCCGGGCAGGTCGCACCCCGCGCCGAGCGCCGACGCCGCGCCCGGCCCCGACTTCGCGCCGGGCCCCGGCTTCGGCCCCGGACCTGCCCCCGTGCAGGGACCCGTCCCCGTGCCGGGACCCGTGCCCGCACCTGCCCCCGCGCAGGGACCCACCCTCGTTCCCGTACCACCGGAGGGTTCCGTGGCGGCGGAGACGCCCGAGCCGTTCGGCGGGCTGCCCCGCCGCGTCCGCCAGGCCAACCTCGCGCCCCAGTTGCGCGCGACCGAGGGTCCGGCCGACCGCGGTGCCGGAGCGGGCGCCGACGACCGTACGACCGTCGGCGCCGGCGGGCCCGACTCCTTCGAGCGCGACGCCGAGGAGGTTCGCGCCCGCATGGCCGCCATGCAGCGCGGCTGGCAGCGCGGACGACGGCACACCGAGGACGCGGACGACGACACGTCAGCACCAGGAACGACACCCGAGGGGGACGGTCGATGACCGCACCGAACGCCGCAGCACCCAGCACCACCTCCGCATTCGGCCACGGAAACGGCGAGCTGAACTGGCTCCTCGACGAGCTCGTCCAGCGCGTCGGGTCCATCCGCAAGGCCCTGGTGCTCTCCAGCGACGGACTGCCCACCGGCGCCTCGCAGCAGCTGACCCGCGAGGACGGCGAGCACCTCGCCGCCGTCGCGTCCGGCTTCCACAGCCTCGCCAAGGGCGTCGGCCGGCACTTCGAGGCGGGCCGGGTCCGCCAGACGGTCGTCGAGCTGGAGGACGCCTTCCTCTTCGTCACGGCCGCCGGCGACGGCAGCTGCCTGGCCGTCCTCGCCGACGCCGACTCCGACGTCGGCCAGGTCGCCTACGAGATGACCCTGATGGTGAAGCGGGTCGGGGCCCACCTCACGACGGCCCCCCGGACCGGCCTGCCCTCCGGAGGGTGAGTGGGACGGCATGAGTGACGCAGCCGAGCCGAACCAGGCGACCGAGGGCGGGCCACCCGGCCCCCACCACTGGTTCGACGCCGACGCCGGGCCGGTGGTCCGTCCGTACGCGATGACCCGCGGCCGGACCAGCGCCGCCACCCGTCACCGGCTCGACCTGATCGCGCTGGTGGTCCCCGAGCCCGCGGCCGACGACCCCGGCCGCGACCAGACGCTCTCCCCGGAACACGTGGAGATCGTCGAACGCTGCTCCGAGCAGCCCCAGTCGATCGCCGAGCTCGCCGCCGGACTCGACCTCCCCGTCGGGGTGGTCCGGGTCCTCGTCGGCGATCTCGTCGAGGACGAACTCGTCCATGTGACCCGCCCCGTTCCGCCGGCCGAACTGCCGGACGTGAGCATCCTTCGCGAGGTGATCAATGGCCTTCGGGCGCTCTAGCCGCAAGAAGCCGCTCGTCGAGCCGGTAACCCTGAAGATCCTCGTCGCGGGCGGGTTCGGGGTCGGCAAGACGACGCTGGTGGGCGCGGTCAGCGAGATCAGGCCCCTGCGCACCGAGGAGATCCTCAGTGAGGCGGGGCGGCCCGTCGACGACCTCCACGGCGTCGAGAACAAGACCACCACCACGGTCGCCATGGACTTCGGAAGGATCACCCTCCGCGAGGACCTCGTCCTGTACCTGTTCGGGACCCCCGGCCAGGACCGCTTCTGGTTCCTGTGGGACGAGCTCGCCCAGGGCGCGCTGGGCGCGGTCGTCCTCGCGGACACCCGCCGCCTGGAGGACAGCTTCGCGGCCATCGACTACTTCGAGCGGCGCGGCATCCCGTTCACGGTCGCCGTCAACTGCTTCGAGGGCGCGCAGCGGTTCCCCGCCGAGAGCGTGCGCGGCGCGCTCGACCTGGACCCCGAGGTCGAGCTCCTGATGTGCGACGCGCGGGACCGGGAGTCCGTGAAGAACGTCCTCGTGGCGGTCGTCCAGCACGCCCTCGTCCTCGCGGACCGGAGCCACGCGCCGGCCGCCACCTGAGGGACCCCCTCCTCACGGAGGGGGTTCAGCGCACCGCCACCACCGCCGAACCGTGCCCGAACAGGCCCTGGTTCGCAGTGATGCCGACCCGCGCCCCGGCCACCTGCCGGTCGCCCGCCGTGCCGCGCAACTGCCAGGTCAGCTCGCAGACCTGGGCGATCGCCTGCGCGGGCACGGCCTCGCCGAAGGAGGCCAGGCCGCCGCTGGTGTTGACCGGCAGCCGTCCGCCGAGCGCCGTGACGCCCTCGCGCAGGAGCTTGGCGCCCTCGCCCGTCCCGCACAGCCCGATGTCCTCGTACCACTCCAGTTCGAGCGCGGTGGACAGGTCGTACACCTCCGCGAGCGACAGGTCCTCGGGCCCGATCCCCGCCTCCTCGTAGGCCGCCCGCGCGATCGAGGCGCGGAAGCCGTGCGGCGCGGGGGAGACCGCAGCCGCCGAGTCGGTCGCGATGTCCGGCAGGTCGAGCACCGCCTTGGGGTACGTGGGAGAGACCGTGGACACGGCCCGGACCCGCACCGGATCGGGCCGCCCGTGCCGGCGCGCGAACTCCATGCTGGACAGGACGAGCGCGGCGCCCCCGTCCGAGGTCGCGCAGATGTCGAGGAGCCGCAGCGGATCGGCGACGACCGCGGAGGCCGCGACCTCCTCGGCGGTCACGCGCGTGCGGTAGCGGGCGAGCGGATTGAGCGCGCCGGCCGCCGCGTTCTTCACCTTCACCTGGGCGAAGTCCTCGGCCGTGTCGCCGTACAGGGCCATCCTGCGGCGGGCGTAGAGCGCGAAGTACGCGGGGTTGGTCGCCCCGAGCACCCGGAAGCGCAGCCAGTCCGGATCGTCCGGTCGCTCACCGCCGGCCGGGGCGAGAAAGCCCTTGGGCGTCGCGTCCGCGCCGACCACCAGGACCACGTCCGCGAGCCCGGCCAGGATCTGCGCACGCGCGGCCCCGATGGCCTGCGCGCCCGAGGCGCAGGCCGCGTACACGCTCGTGACCCGCGCGCCCTGCCAGCCGAGCGCCTGGGCGAAGGTCGCCCCCGCCACGTACCCCGGGTAGCCGCACCGCATGGTGTCCGCCCCGACGATCGAGCCGACGTCCTCCCAGCCCAGACCGGCGTCGGCGAGCGCGGCGCGGGCGGCGGCCGTCCCGTAACTCACGAAACTCCGGCCCCACTTGCCCCAGGGGTGCATGCCGGCCCCGAGTACGGCGATGTCGTTCACGACCGCTCCTCCCCGTCCCGCCGCTGCTCCCGCCGCTGATCCCGCGCGACGGGCCGCCAGTTCCAGGTGGTCCAGGTGTGCGCGTCGTCCTCGTTCAGGACCCCGGGCACCACCTCGACCTCCGTGCCGACGGCCAGATCGGCCGGCCGCACCCCGGGGGCCGCCTGCCCGAGGACCACCATCGCCTCGGCCGCCAGCTCCACGGCCACGAGCGTGTACGGCTCCCAGGGCGCGTCCGGGTCGGAGACGTACGGGGCGGGCGGCCGGTACCGGCCGTCGGTGTACGACCAGACCCGGCCGCGCGGCGAGAGCGGCACCTCGGCGAGGTCACCGCCGCCCGGGCACCCCGGATTGCGGCACCAGTCGTCCTCGCGCGGGAAGAAGACCGCGGCACAGGCCGTGCAGCGGGTCCCGAGCAGCCGGAACTCCGTCTCCGGCACCGTGTCGTCGGTGAACCAGCGGGCCACCACCGGTCTGCGTGTCCGTGCCATCGAGGCCTCCCCTACCACCGATCACCACATCACCACTGATCTGACGAACCGTCAGGAGTGTGGCACGGGTGCCCCGGACGGGGAAGACCACGAGTGCCCGAACGGGGAGGGCCACGGTGCCCGACGGGGGACTCAGCGCCCGGCCACCGACCTCCGCGCCACGGGGAAGTCGAAGAACGTGCCCGGGAACGGCTCCGGCTTGAAGGTGAAGTGCCACCACTCCTCCGGCAGGTTCACGAACCCCTGCTCCCCGAGCACCCCCTTGAGGAGCTGCCGGTTGGCCCGCTGCTCGCCCTGGATCCGGGGGTCGTCGGTGTGCGAGCGCGTGTCGAAGCAGTCGTACCCCGTGCCCATGTCCACGGAGTTGTCCGGGAACCGGTCCTCCCGGGGCCCGTAGCACTCGGCCAGCTCCTCGCCCGGCACGTACGCGCGCGTGGGCAGCGCCGGCAGCCGCACGATCGTCAGGTCCACCGTCGAACCCCGGCTGTGCCCCGACTTCTCGGCGATGTAACCGTCCACGAACAGCCTCGACTTGTCGACGAGCGGATAGAACTCCCCCTTCATCCGCTCGTCCGCCAGGTCCTTCGCCCAGCGCACGAAGTGGTCGACGGCCCGCTGCGGCCGGTAGCAGTCGTACACCTTCAGCGTGTAGCCCCGGGCGAGCAGCCGCACCTGCGCGCGGTGCAGCGCCTCGGCGGCCGGCCGGGTCAGGATGCAGAGCGGCTGCCGGTAGCCGTCGACCGGCTCGCCCACGAAGTTGTGCGCGGTCGTGTAGCGCATCTCCTGGACGATCGTCCGGTCCACCGAGCTCAGGGCCACGAACTCCCGTGGGGCCTTGGGCTCGGGCGCGGCGGAGGCCGGGGGAGCGGGGGCGGCGACGGCGCCCGTCACGGCGAGCAGACCGGCCGCGGCGGTGACGGCGAGGGTACGGAAAGCGGAAGCGAGTCCTGTCATGCGCACCGTCTATCAGTTCCGGCAGCGCCGGGAAAGGGTGATCGCATACCGTCGGGCCGTGATGGACTCCCACTGCTCCGCCTGCGGCGCCGCCTACACGGCCGGCGCCGGCTGGCCCCGCACCTGCCCGGCCTGCGGCCACACCGCCTACCGCAACCCGCTGCCCGTCGCCGTCGCCCTCCTCCCCGTCACGGACCGGGACCGGGGGACGGGACTCGTCGTCATCACCCGCACCATCGAGCCCCGGCGGGGCGGAACCGCCCTGCCCGGCGGCTTCATCGACCACGCCGAGGACTGGCGCGCCGCCGTCGCCCGCGAACTGCGCGAGGAGACCGGCATCCAGGCCTCCGCCGGGGACGTCCGCCTGGCCGACGCGATGAGCTCCCCGGCCGGCCACCTGCTCCTCTTCGGCCTCCTCCCCACCCGCCCGGCCTCGGCCCTGCCGCCCTCGGCGCCGACGGACGAGACCAGCGGCCACCACGTGCTCCACGCCCCGGAGGAGCTGGCCTTCCCCCTCCACACGGAGGCGGTACGGAAATGGTTCGCGGGGGAGTACGGCTGAGCAGGGGGCGCACGCCGGAGTGCGGGCGTGCGCGCCTGCGCCTCCAACTCTCCCTGCGTACCGGCCTGTTGTGGCATGCTGTCTGCTCGCCGTCGCCCCAGGGCGACGATGTGGAGGGGAGCGTCCATGAATGTCGGCTGGCCCGAGGCCGTCATCGCGATCGTCGGGGTCGCAGCGGTCGTCGCGATGGTCTTCGCCCTCAGGCACAGGCTGCGCAAGGCGACGGTGAAGATGCCCGGCGTCAGCGCGGGCTTCGAGAGCAACGAGGAACAGCGCGGCCTCAGCGGGCAGGAGTTCCAGGCACACGACTCCGTGTTCAAGCACTCCGAACTCACGATGCCGAAGGGCGCGCGGACCGCGTTCTTCCGCTCGAAGGCCAAGCGGTCGAAGCTCACGATCACCGGAGGCGACGGGACCGACAGTGCTCCCACCGGCGAGCCCACCGGCATCGACCGCACCTGACACGCGTCGGGACATCGGAAGCGGGGGCGACGGGGTGCCGAGTCGAGAACACGTCCATGTCGACCGCACGGAGCAGCTGGCACGCTCCGCGGCCGTCGTCGACGGGAGGAACGAACAGCAGGCGCTCTTCTTCGAAGGGCCGGCAGGCATCGGGAAGACCTCGCTGCTCCGGGAGATCTACCGGCGGCACCTCGCGTCCGGTGTCTACTACGTCGACCTGGAGCGCGTGGTCGAGAAGGACGACGTCCTGAGGGACCTGGCGCGGCAGGCCCGCCGCCAGGACGTCCCCGTCCCCGGTTACCAGGCGGTGCGCTCCCAGATCGCGGAGTCGACGGCGACGGTGAACGTGCACGACATGAGGGCGCGCAACGCCAACATCCACATGGTCGTCAACACCTCAAGGGACCACAAGATCCAGCTGGACGCGATGAGCGACGCCCTCCTGGACACCCTTGCGGAGGCCCCCCGCAACCCCGTCATCTGCCTGGATGCCTTCGAACACTGCGAGGCGCCCATGCGCGACTGGCTCGGCACGGATCTGCTGCCCGAACTGCTCAGCCGACGCGGCACGAGCGTCTTCGTGGCCGGACGGCACGTGCCGCGCCTCGCGTACCCCCATGTCACCGCGGTCCACACCATGGTGTTGCCCCCCTTCGGTACCGACGCCGTCGAGGAGTGGATCACCACGCTCGGCTTCGACAGCCTCAAGGGACAGGCGACGAGCATCCACCGGAGCCACCAAGGCGTTCCCGGCCTCATTCGCGAGTTCCTCGACCTCCACAGCGAACCGCTCGGGACCGGGTGAGGCAGCCATGAACGACGAGTTGACCCAGCGCGCGTTCGACCGCTTCGACCTCCTGCCCACCGACGAGCGACGACTGATCGAAGCCCTGTCCGTCCACGACCTCTTCGACCCCCCGCTCGTCAGCTACACGGCGAGGGCACTCGCGCTGGGCATCGGCACGCGCGAGATCGCCACGAACCCCTTCGTCCAGAAGGACGCCGTGGCACATCCCTGGGCCGCCGACGACGACGAAGGACCCGAGCAGGCGGCGTACGTCCTTCGGCCCTTCTTCCGTACGGCGTTGACCACCCGCCTCCGCGAGACGGCCCCCGACCGGCACGCACGAGCCCATCGCCTTGCCGCCGCCTACTACCACCAGCCCCTGGAGCCGCTGCGTACCGACCGGCTCGACCGGTACGTCAAGGAAGTACGCCACCTCGCGGCGGTCCGGCCCGGCGCCTCCGTCACCCGGCTCGCCTCCTTCGCGCACGGCGCCCTCCTCGCCGGCCGCGCCGAGGCCGCCGGCCGGGCCGCGACCGCGGCGGTGAACTCCCTCGCCACGCCCACCCCCGACGCCGTCCCGCTGGCGCGGATCGTCCGCTCCGTCGCCGAGATCCTCAGCGCCCCGGACCGGGCGGAGCACGGCACGGTCATGGAACTGGAACAGCACCTCGCGGAGCACCCGCCGTCGCAGGACCCGGCGGTCTCACGGATCGTCATGCTCGCCGCCGACCTGGTCGCCTACTACACCGAGAGGCGGGCCCCGGCACGGTCCCTGACCGCCTCCGTCATGCCCGCGGCGATGACCACCGTGGACCCGCGGGGCCTGCCCGCCGCCCCGGGCTGGGACGAACTGCGCATGTTCCAGGAGCTCGACGAGATCTCCGCCACGATCACGACCCGCACCCACCGGCTGGAGTTCCCCGACCGGGGCGTCGCGCGCCACCACGTCAGGACGAAGCTCAGCGCGCTCGTCGGCGCGGAGGTCCAGACGGCTCCACGGACACCGGTGATCGTGGATCTCGTCCCCTGGGACGAGGACAGGTTCCTGGACGACCTCCACCTCAAGGACCGCAACGGCCGCCCGGTCAACATGCTCACGTCGACCGACGTGAAGCTGCAGATCGCCCGGGGTGTCCACCGGCTCCTCACCCCGGACGGTGACGCGGACACCGCGCCGGGACGGGAGATCGCCCGGAGCCTCCAGGCCCTCGCGTGGAGCCCGGAGACGGACGAGATCACCTCCGTGCTCACGCAGGCGGCCGAGAGCGACGACCTCGACGACAGGTACCGGTGGCGGATCCGCCGGCTGATCCGCTACATGCCGGTGGTGGCACTCATCGACGCCCACCCGGGGATGTCCTCGGAGGTGAGCTACGAATTCGACGGCAAGTGCCGGGTGGATCGGCTCGGCTGGGGCGCCGTACTGGTGTCGACGGAGGTCGCCTTCCCCCAGGAGGTGCGGCAGAACCGGCTGCATGTCGTGACCCCGAAGGGACTCGAGGTCGCGGGGCTCCCGCTGGTGAGCGAGAACGCCGAGATCCGGCCGCTCGTCGAGGCCGACGCGGCCGACGACGTCCTGGAGTTCTCGCTCGGTACCACGGAGGGCCCGGAGGCCGCCTGGGAACGTGGCGAACGCCTGACGCGGATCCATGTGCGGCTGCCGTACGTCCTGCCCCGGGATAACTTCGTCCAGGCGTTCGTCGCGACGGTCCTCGGGACGGCGGTCTCGGTGACGGCCGCGTTCCTGCAGATCCTGCTGGATCCGTTCGTCTGGGCCCAGGTCGGTTCGGCGCTCGTCGCCGCCGGCGCCCTCGTGGTGGAGGTCGTCCGCGCGGGCCACCGAGGCGGCGACGCGAAACCCCATGACCTGCACGCCATCGCGTACAAGCCACTGAGCATCGTGAGGGCGACGAGCATCGGCGTGGCGGTCCTCGCCATGGCGACCATGCCCTTGGGAAACGCCGTGGGAGTGGCCCTGTCCGTCTGCGGAGCGGTGGTCTGCGCCTTCCTGGCCGTGGCCGTCCTGGTGAGGCTGCGCCACCGGCAGCTGCCGGCGCGCGGCGGACGCCGCCGTGCGCGCGCACTCACCGGCTGAAACAGGCCCTCACCCCCCTCTCACGTCTCACAGCCCCCGCACCCGCACCGGCAGCCCCACCGGCTCCACCCCGGCGTCCGTCACCCGCTCCACCACCACCCGCCCGTCCACGAGCCGCGACTGGTACCGCTCGATCTCGGCCGGCTCCCAGCCGTCCCCGGTGTCCCGGACGACGAGCCCGCCACCCGTCCGCCCCGCGGCCGGCGCCCACACCTCCAGGGCCCGGCCCTCCTCCCCCTCGCCCCGCACCGGGAGCACCGCCCCCGCCCGGGCCAGCACCGGCACCCGTGACAGCGGCGCGTCGAGCAGCACCTGCCCCGGCCCCTCGTACGCCCGCCCCGTCGCCGTGTCGTACCAGCGGCCGCGCGGCAGCCGCACCGCCCGCCGGTCCGCGCCCCGCGTCAGGACCGGCGCCACCAGCAGCGCGTCGCCCAGCAGGAACGCGTCCTCGCAGTCGCGCAGCCCCCGGTCCTCCGGCGTCCCCCACCACACCGGGCGGACGTACGGCGCGCCCGTCATCCGGGCGAGCCGGGCCAGCGTCTCGAAGTACGGCCGCAGCCGCTCCCGTTCGGCCAGGGCCACGCGCGCGTGCTCCAGGGCCTCGGGACCGAACTCCCAGGGTTCGCGCCGCCCCGCGTCGATCGCCGAGTGGGTACGGAAGAACGGCAGCCACGCCCCCAGCTGGAACCAGCGCACGTACAGCTCGGGCGACGGACTCCCGTCGAACCCCCCGACGTCCGGACCCGAGTACGGCACCCCGCACAGCCCGAGCCCCAGGACCAGGGAGAGCGAGGCCCGCAGCCCCGGCCACCCGGTCGACACGTCGCCCGACCAGGTCCCGCCGTACCGCTGCATGCCCGCCCAGCCGGAGCGGGAGAAGAGGAAGGGGCGCTCGTCGGGCCGCAGCCGGCGCAGCCCGTCGTACCCGGCGCGGGCCATCGTGAGCCCGTACACGTTGTGCGCCTCCCGGTGGTCGCCGCCCCGCCCGTCCAGCGCGTGCCGCGCCGAGCGCGGCAGCGTCGTGTCGCCGAAGGGAGCGAAGGACACCGGCTCGTTCATGTCGTGCCACACCCCGGAGAAGCCCTGCCGGAGCCGCTCCTCGTACAGGCCTCCCCACCACTCCCGTACCGCCGGATCGGTGAAGTCCGGATACGCGCACTCGCCCGGCCACACCTCGCCGCGGACCTCCCGCCCCCGGGCGTCCTTGACGAAGGCCCCGGCGGCCACACCGGCGTCGTACACGGCGTTCCCCGGCTCCGCCTTCACCGCCGGGTCCACGATCGACACGAGCCGGACGCCCTGCTCCCGCAGCTCCGCCGCGAGCCCCGGCAGGTCCGGGAACCGCTCCCGGTCGACGGTGAACACCCGGTGCCCGTCGTAGTGGTCGATGTCCAGGTGCACGGCGGACAGGGGGAGCCCCCGCTCCCGGTACCCGGCGACCACCCGCCGCACCTCCGCCGCGCTGCCGAACCCCCAGCGCGCGTGCTGCGGCCCGAGCGCCCAGGACGGCGGCAGCGCGGGCGCACCCGTGAGCGCCGCCCAGCCGTGCAGCACGCGCGCGGGGGTACCGACCACCACCCAGCAGCGCAGCGGCCCGCCCCCCATCCGGACCTCGCTGGTCCCCGGCCGGTCGTGCCCCGACCCGGCACCCTCCTCGCCCTCGGCGAGGGTGACCCGCCCGTCCCAGGAGTTGTCGTGGAACGCGAGATGCGTCCCGGCGTCCGAGACGACGAACTGCACGGGCATCGTCAGATACAGCGGATCGTCCCCCGGGACGAAGCCGCCCTTGGGATCGGTGTTCCACAGCCGGTACGAGCCGTCCCGCAGCCGCGGCCCCGCCGCCCGCCCGCCGAGACCGAAGAAGCGCGCGTCCGCGGGCACCTCGCTGCGCTGCACCCACCGAACGGCCGCACCGGCCGCCTCCACCTGCTCCCACCAGCGCGGCGGGAGGTCCCGGCGCAGCATCACCCCGCCCGGCGTCCGGATCTCCACCGCCCCGTGCCGGGAGACCGCCACCGTCACCCGCTCCGAGACGATCCGCCACCCGCCGTCCGTGTCCGGCTCCAGGGAGACCCGCGGATCGGGCTCCGGCGCCTCGCCGGCCAGCGCGTACGACGGCAGGGGCTCCGCCCCGTCCCAGCCCCAGAAGACGGCGCCGCCCACCGACACGGAGATCCGCAGCGAGGAACGCGCGAACCGGACGATCCCCCCGCCCGGCAGCGCCTCGGCCCCCGTCGCCGGCCCCGGCACCCGCGCCCGCTCCGCCCCCTTCGGCGGCAGCGCCCACGCGTCGGTACGCCGCTGCCGCCACGCCGCCCGCACCGTCCGCAAGCCCCGCACCGAACCGAACACCTTGATCGAACGCACCAGTTCACGACCGTCCATGGTGATCACCCTGCCACCCACCAGGGGCGATACGAGCTCCGTTCAACTGCCGTTCACCCGTGGTGGGAGCACATATTCAACTACCCGACCATGGGCGGGCAGACCTGGTGCGAAAGACGATCACATGGCATCGTCCTGTCAGCCGCGTCGCGCGCACACCCCAGCACGTGCGCGGGACACACGCCACCGCGTACAGCCAGGGAGCAACCCCATGACATCAGCGCAGACCGAACCGCTCTGGCAGCCGGACGACGAACGCATCGCCACCGCCGCCGTCACCCGCTTCCAGGCCTGGGCGGCCGAGCACCACGGCGCCCCGGCCGAGGGGGGCTACCCGGCGCTCCACCGCTGGTCGGTCGAGGAGCTCGAAACCTTCTGGCAGGCCGTCGCCGAATGGTTCGACCTCCGCTTCTCCACCCCGTACGAGCGCGTCCTCGGCGACCGCTCGATGCCGGGCGCCGACTGGTTCCCCGGCGCCACCCTCAACTACGCCGAGCACGCCCTGCGCGCCGCCGACGAGCGACCCCACGACACGGCCCTGCTCCATGTGGACGAGACACATGAGCCCGCGCCGACCACCTGGGCCGAGCTCCGCCGCCAGGTCGGCTCCCTCGCCGCCGAACTCCGCACGCTCGGCGTACGCCCCGGCGACCGGATCAGCGGCTACCTGCCGAACGTCCCGCAGTCCGTCGTGGCCCTCCTCGCCACCGCCGCCGTCGGCGCCGTGTGGACCTCCTGCGCCCCGGACTTCGGCGCCCGCAGCGTCCTCGACCGCTTCCAGCAGGTCGAGCCGGTCGTCCTCTTCACCGTCGACGGCTACCGCTACGGCGGCAAGGAGCACGACCGCCGCGAGACCGTCGCCGAGCTCCGCGCCGAGCTCCCCACCCTCCGCGCCGTCGTCCACATCCCGCTCCTCGGCACCCCGGCCCCCGAAGGGACCCTGGCCTGGGACGACCTCGTCGCCGCCGACGTCGAGCCGGTCTACGAGCAGGTCCCGTTCGGGCACCCGCTGTGGGTCCTGTACTCCTCCGGCACGACCGGCCTGCCGAAGGCGATCGTCCAGTCCCAGGGCGGCATCCTCGTCGAGCACGTCAAGCAGCTGGGCCTCCACTGCGACCTCGGCCCCGACGACGTGTTCTTCTGGTACACCTCCACCGGCTGGATGATGTGGAACTTCCTCGTCTCCGGTCTGCTCACCGGCACGACCGTCGTCCTGTACGACGGCAGCCCCGGCTACCCCGACACCGGCGCCCAGTGGCGCGTCGCCGAACGCACCCGCGCCACCCTGTACGGCACCTCCGCCGCGTACGTCATGGCCTGCGCCAAGGCGGACGTGCACCCCGGCCGTGACTTCGACCTCTCGGCCGTGAAGTGCGTGGCCACCACCGGCTCCCCGCTGCCCCCCGACGGCTTCCGCTGGCTCCACGACGAGGTCCGCGAGGACCTGTGGATCGCCTCCGTCAGCGGCGGCACGGACGTGTGCTCCTGCTTCGCGGGCGCCGTCCCCACGCTCCCCGTCCACATCGGCGAGCTCCAGGCGGCCGGCCTCGGCACCGACCTCCAGTCCTGGGACCCCTCCGGCAAGCCCGTCATCGGCGAGGTCGGCGAGCTCGTCGTCACCAACCCCATGCCGTCCATGCCGATCCACTTCTGGAGCGACCCCGACGGCAGCCGCTACCGCGACAGCTACTTCGAGATGTTCCCGGGCGTCTGGCGCCACGGCGACTGGATCACGATCACCGACCACGGCTCCGTCGTCATCCACGGCCGCTCCGACTCCACCCTCAACCGGCAGGGCGTCCGGATGGGGAGCGCCGATATCTACGAGGCCGTGGAACGCCTTCCCGAGATCCGCGAGTCCCTGGTCATCGGCCTGGAGGAGCCGGACGGCGGCTACTGGATGCCGCTCTTCGTCCACCTCGTCGAGGGCGCCACCCTGGACGAGGAGCTCATCGGCAAGATCAAGCGGACGATCCGCAGCGAGCTCTCCCCGCGCCACGTCCCCGACGACATCATCGAGGTCCCGGGCGTCCCGCACACCCTCACCGGCAAGCGCATCGAGGTCCCCGTGAAGCGCCTCCTCCAGGGCACCCCGCTGGCGAAGGCCGTCAACGCCGGCTCGGTCGACGACCTCGGTCTCCTCCACTTCTACGAGACCCTCGCGGCCACCCGCAGGTCCTGACGCACCCGCGAGGAGGCCGGTCCCCCCGACGGGGAACCGGCCTCTTCGTCTTCGTCTATGTCTACGCCTACGTCTGCGTCTGCGGAGTTCAGACGCCGGCGCCGCCCGGCTGCTCGCCGGTCCGGGCCACGGCGGCCTTGGCGAGGACGGCGGACACGCCGAGGACGGTGCCCTTCTTCCCCGCGTCCGTGGTCTCGGTCAGCACCGTGCGCTCACCGAGGAAGCCGGACGTCGCCCGGTCGAAGATCCACTGGGTCTGCTCGCCGCCGGCGGTACGGGCGACGGCGACGCCCTCGCGCCCGGCGGCGTCCTTCGCGGACGGCAGGACCGTGACCCCGGGGATCCGCGCCGCCGCCTCGTACAGCGAGGCCGTCACCTTCGGGGGAGCCCACGTCTCCGCGAGCAGGGTCCCGATCGCGCGGAAGGCCCGCTGATCGGCATCGCCCCCGCCCTCGCGGGTCTCCTCCCGGATCAGCCGCAGCAGAGCCTCGGGGTCGGTCGGCAGGGTGGCCACGTACGCATGCGTCGGGTGGGTGACGGAGGGCGGCGCCGCCTCAATCGTGGACGGCCGCGGCGACGCCCCCCGGTGGTCCAGCTCGTACACGGGCAGGCTCGGGGAGAGGACGGAATCGGCCGCGCCGGCCTCCCTCAGGAGCCCGCTGCGGCTGCCGTCGGCGGAGAGCCACACCTCACGCTGACGGGCGGGCGGCAGCGTGGCGACACCCCCGGCGGCGCTGCGCCCCGCGTAGGCGACCAGGCTCCGGACGTAGACGAAGTCCTGGGGCCGGGCGTCCGGCGCCGGAGCCGCGGCGGCGGCGAGCGCGGCGCGGGACAGCACCGGCCCGGCGTCGGGGGCCGACGGCTGCCCGGCAGTCACCCGGTCCGAGGGCCCGGCGGGAGTCTCCGCCGGCGCGAGGACGACGACACCGGCCACGAGCGCGCAGGCCGCAGCGGGCGCGGCGATCCAGGTGAAGCGGGGGACGGCGCGGGGGGAACGCGGGCGGCTCGGGGCGGGCCCGGAGGCCAGGGCGTCGCGCAGGACGGCGTACCGGAGGGCGTGCTCCCGCTCGGGTTCGAGCTCGGGCACGGGCGGCGGCGGGAGAAGCTCCGTCAGCTCACCGCGCAGGAGTTCGTCCGAGGGGGAGTGCGTCTTTCGGGAGGCGTTCATGCCTGGTTCTCCGGAGTCGTTCGGGGCACGAGGGCGGGGCGGACGGTGGGATGAACGGAGGGGGCGGCGGTTCGGACGGAAGGCCGGACGCCGTGAGGGACAGCGGGCAGCCGGCCCGAGGAACGGCCGACCGCCGGTCCCGCGGACCGCTGTCGCCGCCGCAGCGCACGCAGTTCGGCTTCGGCGAGCTTGCGGAGCCGCTCACGGGCCCGGGACAGCCGGGACCGGACGGTCCCGACCGGTATCCCCAGCGCCTCCCCGGCCGCGGCGTAGTCCAGGCCGGCCCACACGACCAGCGTGAAGACCTCCCGCTCACGGCGCCGGAGCTTGGCGAGCGCGGCGCGGGCGGCCCGTACCTGCTCCCCGTCCGTCATCCGGGCGAGGACGTCGTCGGCGAAGTCGGGCAGGACACCGCGCTCGGGGAGCCGCGCCAGGGCCGCGTCCCGCCTTCGGGCCTCCCGCGCGGCACCGCGCATGATGTTGGTCGCGATGCCCAGCAGCCACGGCCGCAGGGTGCCGCCGTCGGCGTGCACCTTCTCGCGGCAGCGCCACGCCTCAAGGAAGGTGGCGGAGACGACGTCTTCTGCCGCCGCCCGGTCGCCGCACACCCGGAACGCGTAGTGGTACAGGACCCGCGCGTGCTCGTCGTACGCCTCGCCCAGCGCCGCCGGGTCTCCGGCGCGGAAACGATCTCTCATAGGTGATTCCACATCTGGCACTGGGCGCTGGTTCGCCGGAGTTCCCGTGACCTGGGCCACACCACCCCGCCGACCTGCCCACGAAGCGCCCGCAAGGAACCTCGAGCCAGCCCCGATGCGCCCCAGGTCACGGGAACGCCCCACCCGCCAAGAGCAGCGCTGTACTGCCGGACGGCGTGCCGGTGCTCCGGGGGAGGACAAGAACTCCCCGGCAGCACCGGCACGCCCTCCCACACCTGCACCACGCCCCCCGCCTCCCCCTCACCCCCCGTACGTGGCCTGCGAATCCCCGAGCACCCCGGCGAAGTCCGCCGCCAGCCGCACCGCGTCCGCCGGAGCCAGCGTCGCCGTCGTGATCCGGACGGCCGGCGGCGCGGCGATCCGGAACCGCGCCCCCGCGGCGACCCACCAGCCCTGCGTCCGCAACCCGTTGACCACGGCGGACTCGTCCCGCACGGGTACCCACACGTTCAGCCCGCTCGCCCCCACCGCACGGATCCCGTACGCGCCGAGCCCGCCGATCAGCGCGGCGCGCCGCTCCGCGTACGCCGCCTCGCCCGCGGCGACCAGCTCCCGTACCGCGCCGTCGGCGAGCAGCCCGGTCACCGTCTCCTGGAGGACGTGACTGACCCAGCCCGAGGTCATCAGCATCCGTCCGTCGTGCCGCGCGAGCGTCACCGCGTCGCACGCGACCCCGGCCCACCGCAGGTCGATCCCGAGGTGCTTGGACACGGTCCGCACCTGCGCCCACCGGTCGAGCCCCGCCGCCGCGAGCGTGTACGCCGCTGCCCCGCCGACCTCCGCGTTGTGATCGTCCTCGACGACGAGGACCTCGGGGAACTCCCGCAGCACCGCGACCAGTTCGTCCCGCCGCGAGCGGGTGAAGAACGCGCCGGTCGGACACTGCCCGCGCGGACTGCACACCACGGCGCGCACCCCGCCCCGCAGCGCCGTCCGCAGCGATTCCGGTACGAGCCCCTCGCCGTCCACCGCGACCGGCACCATCCGCAGCCCGAGCGCGGGCACGAGGTCGAGCAGGTGGTGGAAGCCGGGATCCTCGACGGCCACCGCGTCGCCGGGCCGCAGCTCCGTCGAGAGGAGCCGTGCGATGCAGTCCAGCGCGCCGTGTGCGAACGTCACGTGCCCCGCGGGCACCCCGTCCCGTTCGAACCAGTCCCGGGTCAGGGCTTCGAGCGCGGGGAGGCGCGGTGCGGCGCGATGGGAGCCGTACACCGGGGCGACGGCCGAAGGCGGCCGCAGTACGGGGAGGAAGGCCGGGTCCGGATGGCCGCCGGCGAGGTCCACGAGCCCGCCCGGCACGCGCGGAGGCCGCCGCGAGGCCACCGAAGGCACGTCCGCGACCACGGTGCCGCCCCGGCCCCGGGTGACGATCAGACCCCGCTGCCGCAACTCCTTGTAGGCCGTCGCCACCGTCCCCGGACTCACTCCCAGGTCGTCGGCGAGCCGCCGCACGGGCGGCAGTGCGTCGCCCGGGGCGAGCCCGCCCTCGGTCACACCCCGCTCCACGGAAGCGGCAATCCCCTTGGCCGTAGCCCCGTCGATCACATATTGTGCTGCCACGTAACACATTATGTATCAATACAAAAGAACGCGCAAGGGGGACCCATGAGCCGCACCACCCGTCCGACCCGCCCACCCCTCAAGGACCGCATCCCCGGCGGCCGCGACGGCCGTCGCATGCTGCTCATCGGCTTCATCGACAAGTGCGGCACCGGCCTCTGGTCCACCGCCATGGCCCTCTACTTCACCTACGTCACCGGCCTCGGCCTCGGCCAAGTGGGCCTCCTCATCGCCGTCTCCGGCGCCGCCGGCATCGCGGGCGCCCCCCTCGGCGGCCGCCTGGCCGACCGCTTCCCCCTCGTCCGCGTCATCATCGGCGCCCAACTCCTCCGCGCGGCCGCCCTCCTGGCCCTCCTCACCACCGACGACTACGTACTCCTCGTCCTGCTCTCGGCCGTCGGCGCCCTCCCCGACCGCGCCACCAACGTCCTCACGAAGCTCTACGCGGCCCGCGTCGCAGGCCCCGACCGCGTCCGCTACCAGGCCATCAACCGCACGACCTCCAACATCGGCTGGACCCTGGGCGGCCTCGGCGCGGCAGCGGCCCTCGCCGTCGGCTCCACCACCGCCTTCCAGCTCCTCCTCATCGGCGACGCGCTCTCCTACCTCGTCATGGCCGCGCTCACCCTCCGCTGCGCCGAACCCCCCGCCCCCGCGGCCTCCCGCGTCGTCGCGGCCTCCACCGACGCGACCGCGACCGCCAAGCCCTCCAACCCCTGGCGCGACCGCGGTTTCCTCGCCTTCACCGCGGGCGACGGCGTCTTCTTCCTCCACGACTCGATCCTCCAGGTCGCCCTGCCCCTCTGGATCGTCCACGCCACCGAGGCCCCCGTCGGCCTGGCACCCCTCCTCCTGGTCCTCAACAGCGCCCTCGTCGTGGTCTTCCAGGTCCCGCTCTCCCGCTTCGGCGCCACCACCGAAGCCGCCCGCCGCCTCTACACCCCGCTGGCCGCCCTCTTCGCGACGGGCACCCTCGCCGTCGCCGCATCAGCCCTGACCGGCCCCGCCCTCTCCATCGCGGCCCTGATCACCGCGGCCGTCGTCCTCACCTTCGCCGAGATGATCCACACCATCGCCTCCTGGGAGATCTCCGTCGCTCTCTCCCCGGACGACGCCCAGGGCGCCTACCTCGGCGTCCACGGACTCGCCCAGTCCACCCAGCGCTTCGCCGGCCCCCTCCTCATGACGGGACTCGTCTCCACGGGCCCGCTCGGCTGGCCCTTCCTCGGCGCGGCACTCGTCGCCACCTGCGCCGCCCAGAACCGCCTGGTCCGCCGACGCCTCACCGAACCGTCACTGTCAGTGGTGAAGGTTACGGTGAGTGAGCACTGATCGGACTGTCACCAGGGGGAGACATGACCAGGACCGGCACCACCACGACCCATCTCCGCCGCGCCCTGCGCCGCGAGGTCCCCAGCACCGTCGGCCTCCTCGCCGACGCACAGGACTTCGCCGCCATGCGCCGCTACAGCACCTTCGTCTTCGACGACCACACGACCTACCTCCAGCAGATCGAGGCCCTCCTCAAAACCCTCGCGACCCAGGGCGGACACACGACGGTCACCCTCTTCGACCCCGAGGAGTACGAGGCCTACTGCGCGGAGACGGCGATCGACCCGGACCACCCCACGAGCCGCAGCCGCTTCACCGCGCACCTCGCGACCACAGGAGCCCGCGTCACCTACACAGGACAACCCCTGAGCGCACTCCTGCCGGAACTCGTCGACACAGCGGTCCGCCAGGCCACCTGGGAGTACGCGACCACCGTCCTCGCCACCGCGGGCGACTGCGCGACCTGCGGCAAGGACATCGGCAAGGCAGCCTTCGCCCAAGCCTCCCGCCTGCTGGTACGCCTCCTCGAAGCGGCAGGACCCGGAGCCCACCACCTCGTCTGCAGCGTTCCCGCAGCCGACGACCAACTCCTCGCGGTCCTCCACGCCCACGGCACGACACCCCCGGACGACGCGACCGCCGCCGAGTTCACCGCGGTCCTCGCCGCCGGCATCGCCCTCGCGGCCCCCGGCGGCCTCGTCCTCCGCACCACCGCCCCCGCCGCCCGCGACCGCCTCCACGGCTGGCGCCTCACCGACGGCACCCTGACCCCCCTCACCGAGGCGGAGGTCTTCGCCGCCTACTGCACCGACGCCCGCACCGGAGAACCCCTCTCCCCGGAGCCGGACGTCGACTACCGCGCCGGCTTCCCCCTCGCCCCCGACCCCGACGACGAGTGGCCCGCCCACCACTGACCGGAAACCCGGAAACACAGAAGGGGCTCCCCGCCACCAAAGTGACGGGAAGCCCCTTCCCTTACTACGCCGACAGCCGGCCGGGGATCACTCCCCGGACAGCACCGCCTGCGCGGCAAGACGCGCCTCGTGCGCGGTGTCGGCGGCACGCGCCGCGGCAGCGGCCCGCTCGCACTGCGCCAGCGTGTACTTGGCCAGCGTCGCCCGCACGTACGGAATCGACGCGGCACCCATGGACAGGGAGGTGACCCCCAGACCCGTCAGGACACAGGCGAGCAGCGGGTCCGAAGCGGCCTCGCCACAGACACCACAGCTCTTGCCCTCGGCCTTGGCCGCGTCGGCGGACAGCGCCACCAGGTCGAGCAGCGCCGGCTGCCACGGGTCCTGGAGCCGCGACACCGCACCGACCTGACGGTCGGCGGCGAAGGTGTACTGCGCCAGGTCGTTGGTGCCCAGCGACAGGAACTCGACCTCCTGGAGGATCGAGCGCGCCCGCAGCGCGGCCGAGGGAATCTCGACCATCGCACCGAACTTCGCCCGCAGCCCCGCCTCACGGCACGCGTCGGCGAAGGCCTTCGCGTCCGTACGGTCGGCCACCATCGGCGCCATGACCTCGAGGTACACGGGCAGCCCCTCGGCCGCCTTCGCCAGCGCGGTCAGCTGCGTCCGCAGCACGTCCGGGTGGTCGAGCAGCGACCGCAGCCCCCGCACACCGAGCGCCGGGTTCGGCTCGTCGACCGGCGTCAGGAACTCCAGCGGCTTGTCCGCACCCGCGTCGAGCACGCGCACGACCACACGGCCCTCGGGGAACGCCTCGAGCACCTTGCGGTAGGCCTCGATCTGCTTCTCCTCGGACGGAGCGTGCTTGCTGTCGTCCAGGAAGAGGAACTCCGTACGGAACAGACCGACGCCCTCGGCACCCGCCTCCACCGCCGCCGGCACGTCCGCAGGACCGCCGACGTTGGCGAGCAGCGGCACCTTGTGCCCGTCCGAGGTCGCACCCGGACCGCTGGACGAGGCCAGCGCGGCCTTCCGCGCGGCGGCGGCCTGCGTCAGCTCCGCCTTCTTCTCCTCGCTCGGATCCACGAAGAGCTCACCGGTCGAACCGTCCACGGCGATGAGCGTGCCCTCGGCCAGTTCACCGGCGCCCGGCAGCGCGACGATGGCCGGCACACCCAGCGCCCGCGCGAGAATCGCGCTGTGGCTGGTCGGCCCGCCCTCCTCCGTCACGAACCCGAGCACCAGCGTCGGGTCGAGCAGCGCGGTGTCGGCGGGAGCGAGGTCCCGCGCGATCAGCACGTACGGCTCGTCACTGTCCGGCACACCCGGCATCGGGACACCGAGAAGCCGGGCGACGATCCGGTTCCGCACGTCGTCGAGGTCGGCGACGCGCCCGGCCATGTACTCACCGGCACCCGCGAGCAGCTCCCGGTAGTGCGAGAACGCGTCGTAGATACCGCGCTCCGCGGTGCTGCCGACCACGATCCGGCGGTCGACGTCCGCGATGAGCTCCGGGTCCTGGGCGATCATCGCCTGGGCCTCCAGCACCGCCTGGGCCTCGCCGCCGGCCAGATTGCCTCGTGCGATCAGGTCCGCGGCCACAGCTTCCACCGCCTGGCGGGCGCGCCCCTGTTCGCGCTCCGCCTCGTCGGCCGGAATCTGCTTGGCCGGCGGTTCGAGAACCGCCGTGCCCATGTGCCGGATCTCGCCGATCGCCACACCGTGGCTGACGCCGACGCCTCGCAGCGTTGTCTCCATCTCACCCGTCTCCGATTGAGCGGCGGCCCGGGCCGCCGCGTTGAATGTCGAACTCGCGGTCGTCACGAGGACGAACCGACTCAGCTCCAGTTGAAGAGCTGGTCGCCGGCCTTGACGTCGCGGTCCTCGGCGACATCGGAGAGCGAGTCCGCAGTGGCCTCCAGGGCCACGATGGGACAGATGGGGGACTTGCCCGCGGCCTCGACGGCGGCGGGGTCCCAGCGCACGACGGCCTGTCCGCGCGCCACGGTGTCACCCTTGTTGACGAGGAGCTCGAAGCCCTCGCCGTTGAGCTGAACGGTGTCGATACCCAGGTGGGTGAGGACACCGTGTCCTTCGTTGTCGACGACGACGAAGGCGTGCGGGTGCATGGAGACGACGACCCCGTCGATGGGGGACACCGCCTCCGAAGGCTCACGCACGGGATCGATGGCGGTACCGGGACCGACCATCGCACCGGAGAAGACCGGGTCGGGAACTGCGGCGAGACCGATGGCGCGTCCAGCAAGCGGCGACGTCACGGTTGTCATGGGAAGCCTCCCAGGGGCGGAGATTGTGTGGCGCCGTCACTACCTGTCCTGGACGGCGTACTGTTCAGAAGCGTAAGTCATAAGAAGTCCCAGTTCCGCACGAGACGTACCACTTGGCGGACCTAGGACTGACCCGAAACGATTTGCCTCTACTGACGGTGGGATGTACTGTCGTACTCCTGCCTGACCCCAACGCGGCCTTGAGTCGCGGGTCGGCAGCACCTATCAAGCCAGATCCTAACCCCAGTGGTCTACACCTCTGCGTGCGTCAGCTCGCCGGGGGAGTGGTCAGGGGGACCGAGAAAGCCTGGTAATGTTTGACCCCGCCGGGAACGGAAAACGCGAAAGCGAATTTCAGTCCCAGCAGCCCGCTCCAGCGGGTGGCAAAAACGGGAAACCGGGTCTGCTAAGCTGGAAACACGAAATACCGAAGGGAAGCCCGGAGGAAAGCCCGAGAGGGTGAGTACAAAGGAAGCGTCCGTTCCTTGAGAACTCAACAGCGTGCCAAAAATCAACGCCAGAT
>NZ_JBHJUO010000024.1:0-132775 GCF_042268445.1 Streptomyces sp. NPDC056169
GCCGAACGAACTCCCACTCAGCATCGGACAGCTCATGACGACGTATCACGACACCATGATCCACCAGCGATGATCATTTTGAAGACACCGCCTAGAAGTGAACGAAGCCATGGGGGATCACTCCGAGTGTGGGGGAGTACAAGTGAGTGATCGTGCCCAGTCGAGTACGGATGAACGTGGCCAGCCGAGGGCCTGGCCGGGCGTTCTTGACCTGAAGCATGATCGAGGTTCTAGCGTGTCGTCTACTTGATCATCTGACGACGGGAAACACGCCCATGATCCTCGTGACCGGAGCCACCGGAAACATAGGCAGTGCTCTGCTGAAGCAGCTGCACGCACGCGGTGCCGGGCCGCTGAGAGGGCTCACCCGTGATGCCGAACGCGCGGTCTTCCCCGAAGGGGTCGAGGCCGTGGAGGGCGACTTCACAGAGCCGGCGTCGTTGAAGCCCGTGCTGGAGGGGGTGCGCTCGCTGTTTCTTGTGTCGCGTCTGGGTTCGGACGCCGACATCCTCGAAGCCGCCCGGCAGGCGGGCGTGGAGCACGTCGTGCTGGTGTCGTCCGTCACCGTCCAGACCCACCCGCACCTCGGCCCCGCCGGCGAGAACCTGGCGGTGGAGCAACTGCTCAAGGCCAGCGGCATGGCCTGGACGATCCTGCGGCCGACACAGTTCGCCTCCAACGCTCTGATGTGGGCCGCTTCCATCCGTGGCCACGAGACCGTCCGCGCGCCGTACGCCGAGACCGCGCTGCCCACCATTCACCCTGCGGACATCGCGGCGGTGGCACGGGTGGCGCTGACAGAGCCTGGCCACCGGGGACGCACGTATGCCTTGACCGGTCCAGAGCCGGTGACCGCCCGACGGCAGGTCGAGGCCATCGCGGCAGCACTGGGCCGGGAGATCCCCTTCGCCGAGATCAGTCGTCAGGAGGCCCACGCACAGATGGCCGCGGTCTTCGGGGCCGAGGCCGCGGACGCCGTGCTCGACGTCACGGGCGGAGACGTGAACGACGAGCTGCTGATGGTACGAGACACGGTTTCGCAGGTCACCGGAACGCCGGCCCGCACGTTCCAACAGTGGGCTTCGGAGAATGCCAACGCCTTCCGTTGAATCGCCTGGTCCTGAGCACGTACATCCGTACGCAGGTGCACACTTTCAGAAGTACATCGACACAGGGCGAGGCGGTGAAGTGCGGTCGATCGGGTGTGGAGAGGATTGAACGGCACGGACCGTCCCTTCGTCGTCATCCAGCCCTACGAGGACGACCCAGCCTGGTTCGCAAATTCAGCATCCGGACCCACCAGATTGTGGGTGGCTTCGCTTAGCGGCGCACCTTGAACTTCAGGTGCAGCACGCGGTTGCCCTGGATGACCGCGTGGGGATCCTCCAGCGGCTGCTGCCCGTCGAAGCTGCCGAAGAAGCGCTTGCCCGACCCGAACACGACCGGCGCGACGTCCATCGCCACCTCGTCGACGAGGCCGGCAGCGAGGATCTGGCCGCCCACTTCGCCGGCGCTCACGGCGACGACTCGGTCGCCGGCGAGCTCCTGGGCCTTCTCGATCGCAGCCTTCACGCCGTCGACGAAGTGGTACGAAGCCTCGGCGTGCCAGCCCTCGGGCTTGGGCCGGTGGGAGACCACGACCACGTGGTCGCCCGCGGGCGGCTTGCCCTCCCAGCCGTTCACCAGGTCGAACTGGTGGCGGCCCATCACGATCACGCCGATCGATTCCCACATTGGCCGGACGTACTCCGCCGAGACACGCGAGAGCTTGAAGCCGCCTGTTCCTTCGGAGTGGTCGTAGTCTCCGTCTCCGGCGCCGGTTTCGGTGAGCTGGGTATCCCCGTTGAAGTACCAGTCATGGAGCGGCCCGACTCCGTCGTTCTCGTCGGCGATGTAGCCGTCTACCGACACCACGTTATGCATGATCACTGTGCCCATGGGGGTTCTCCCTAAGTGGTCGAGTGCGTAAGTCCTTCGAGGGTTAAGCGGCTTGGTCGAGTACGGCAGGCTGTTGGTCGCAGCCGAGGGGCTGCTGGGAGTTCGACTCCTTCTGTTCGTGCCGCTCGATCCGGACCGGCAGGTCCTCGAGGTCGGCCGGGGTGAACTTCCGTCGGAAGGGTCGGGCGGTCTCGTTGTCACGACGCTCGAAGGCAGTCAACCGGTCCTCGACCTGGTCAAGGTTGGTGAAGTCGTTAGGCGTGATGACCTTGCGCTGCACGATGGAGAAGAAGATCTCCACCTGGTTGAGCCAGGAGGCGTGCACGGGCGTGTGCAGCATGACCGCGGTGGGGAAGCGCTCGGCCAACCGGTCGGCGGCGGCCTTGCCGCGGTGGGAGGAACCGTTGTCGACGACCCAGAACACCCGCTTGGCCGAGGCGCATGGCTCGCTCGTCATGATCTGTTCTACCAGGTCCATGAACGGGACGATCCCGGACTTGGCCGAGCAGCGGCCCATCACACGAGCGGTGTGGACGTCGTAGGCGGCCAGGTAGGCCGGCGCGCCACCGCGGTCGTAGTCGTGGTTGACGCGCATCATCCGGGAGGTACCGGGTGGCAGGGTGGGGTGACAGCGACGGCGGGCCTGGATGGAGGTCTTCTCATCAGCGCTGATCACGTACTGGTCCGCGCCGAGCGGGAGGCCGTCCCAGACGCGGGCGTACAGGTCCAGCACGCGGGCGGCCTTGGCCGCGAAGGCCGGGTCCCGGATGAAGATCCACGACTGGTACTGCCAGGGCTTGAGCGCGTAGGTGGCCAAATGCGGCGCACGGTGGAGGCCGAGATCGCAGTCGCCATGCCACGAGCGACGGCCTCTCGTGCCAGGTCGCCGCAGCTCCAGCGCCGCAGCTCCAACGCGACAGCGGCACACCACTCTCGGCCGGCAACTGGCAGGCCGGCGCTTTGATCTCGGCCCGCTGCAGTGGGCCGAACGTCGGCGGGCGACCTGGGCGGGGCCGGCCGGCCAGGCTCTTGACGCCCTGCTCGCTGTCGTAGCGACCCCGCCACAGCCGGACCGTGTCGATGTGCACGTCTCGACGCTGGGCGATGCGCGCGTTGGAGTAGCCGTGCGCGGCATCCAATACGATCCGGACTCGGATCACGAGCTGGTACGGGGGCGGTGTGGGAGTGGGCGATCTGCCTAATCCGCCGGCGTTCGGTAGCGAACAGGGTGATCTGGCGGGCGGGACACACGGGCAATCGAAGGGAATCTCCGGGAGGATCTTCGCCGGGACTCGCCGAGATTGCGAGGGACTCCCGACGGGGCCGGCTAGCGGGTCAGCCTCAGCAGGTAGCTGATGTCCCGGTCGAAGGTGAGCTCGCGCAGGATCGTGGTCGGACGCCCGTCCGTCATCCGCCAGATGAAGGTGTAGAGCACCGGCTCGCCGTCCTGGACCCGCCGCATCATGATCGCGGCCTGGTCGCCCATGTCGGTGGTGGCCGGGAAGGTCACGTCGTCGACGGACTCACCTATCTTCTGCCCTTGCTCGCGCAGCGCCCGGAAGCGGTCCATGAACTGGTCCTTGGTCAGGGTGATCGTCTGCCCTGCCTGGTCGACCCGCACGTTCTGGAACTCGGGATCGTACAGCCGGTCCAGCGCGTCCACGTCCGTGGCCAGTCCGGCCTTGAGGTAGGTCCACATGCTGTCCACGAGTGCCTGATTCATGACGCACCTCTCTATAACGCCGTTATATCGAGGTGAATGTAACACCGCTATACGATGGTGTCCATGGACGCAGAGAGGATCGTCAGCCAGAGCCTGGAACTGCTGAAGCAGGAAGGGCTGGCCGGTGTGACCTTCCGTAAGCTCACCACCAGCCTCCATGTCACGGCGCCGGCCATCTACTGGCGGTTCAAGGACAAGCGCGAGCTGCTGGAGGCCATGGCCGAGGCGATGCTGCGGGAGGAGTTCGGCGAACTGGCGCCGATGCCACCCGGCCAGGACTGGCGGCCGTGGCTACACGAGGTGCTGCGCCGCCTGCGCCGCGCCATGCTCAATTACCCCGACGGCGCCCGGGTCGTGGCGGGCGCTCGGCCGCTGAACACGCCCACGCTCGCCCGCATCCCCGAATACGGGCTGCGCGCACTGGAAGACGGCGGACTGGCCCTGCCGCAGGCGGCCACCGTCATCTACACCGCCGTCCACTACACCTTCGGCCACGTCATCGAGGAGCAGGAATCCGCCGAAGCGCAGCCCACCGAGGAGTTCGAGCTGGCCTACCCGACCGTGGCTCGCGTCATGAACGACGGCCGCCGCGTCGGCCTGACCGCCACCGACGTCTTCGATGCGGGCCTGTCCCTGATCATCGAGAGGTGAGTAGGGCCTGCCGTACTCGACCAGGTCCCATGACCCCTGAAGAACTTACGAGCTCAACCACCAAGTCTTCTGGAGTGGTTGCCTCCGATTGTGCGGGCCTCGGGAAGGGCTGTGCTTGGAGAAGATCAAGAAGCAGACATCGGACCGTCGTCCGGCGGGAACTCCCGCCCGGCCGGGATCCGGCACCGCGGAGCCAGGTATTCCGTCGGGGTGCGGCCGGTGAAGTCCTTGATCTCCTTGCTGAAGTGGGCCTGGTCGAAACGGCCCGCCGTGAGAGCGTGCTCCGGCCGGTCGACCTGGCGCAGGGCGTCCACGGGCCGGGTCAGCCGTGCGAAGCGGTGCATCCGAGCCACCTTCTTCGGGGTGACACCGATGTGAGCCTTGAACTGCGTGGCCAGGGTGGTGCCGCTGACTCCCGCGGCGTCGCTCAGCGCACCGACGGGCACCGCGCCGTGGGAGGTCTCCAGCCACCCGCCGGTGTGCTGCATCTGCCAGAGCATCTTCGATGCCGACTCCCAGGTGGTCGTCGCTGCCGGCCGACCGCCGTCTGGTAGCTGCAAGGACTACAAGGCATGGGAGTTGTCCGGTAGGAAGGGCGCCGTCGGCCGGCCTCCGTGCCGGTGACCGTCGTTAATCGGTCGTACTGAACGACCGGTCGGTAAACCTGACGCGTCCTTGTGCAGGCCGGCAGCCGCTGCGGGGCATGGGGGAGCGGGTGCGGGCAAGGGGCGGAGTCGTCTGCCATCGGGTCTGAGCTGCTGAACGTTCATTCGATCACGGGCGTGTGGGTGTACGTGTCCGGTTAGTGACCGCGAAGCTGCGGTCGCTCTGCGTGTCAGGCACACTCCGAAGCGCAAGTGGGGTGGTGATCGGAAGGTAGATGCCACTTCAACTCTTCGAATCGAAAGTGAGTCCCCATCATGCTTCGCCGTTTCACTGCGGTCTCCGCGTCCGCTCTCCTCTGCCTCGTCGGCACCGTCGGTGTTGCGGAAGCCCGGACCGAAAGCCTGTATGCGCCCTCGGCCGTCGTGCTGAGCATCAGTAAGGGCGCCGACGCGAGTTCGGCTACCGTCCTGCGCGCGGTCACGCTCAGCTGCGCGCCGACCGCTGGCGGAACGCACCCCGCCCCCGAGGCCGCCTGTACCGAGCTCAAGGCCACCTCCCAGGGTGGCGCCTTCGAGGGGCTGCTGGCCTCACCGGCCCCGGACCGCATGTGCCCGCAGCACTTCGACCCCGTCACCGTCACCTTGGACGGAGTATGGGAAGGGTCCCGCACGTCGTGGCAGTACACCTTCGCCAACACCTGCGCCATGGGTGTCACCCTGAACGACGGGGCGGCCTTCGCGTTCTGACCGGCTCAGGTGGCTGTGTGGGGCCGATGACGCTCCGGTCGAACGCCGAGTCGACGTTGTCGGACGAGGAGCGGGCCGCACTCGAGGGGCGAGCGCGGACCGCGGTTCCGCATCGCCGGCCTGGGTGACACGCCGCGTTCCGGTGGCTCTCGGACGGTGACGGACGAGCAGGTGGCCCGCGCTGGTTCCCGAGACGGTGGAGTCCACCCCGAAGAACGCGACCCAGTGGTCGACGTGCTCGATGGCGAAGGAACGGGCCTTGGCCGAGCATGCGGAGCTGCCGAGCAGGCACGCGCCGAACTCGCCTCGGTCCGTGGTGCGGTGCCGAGCGAGAGGCTGAGACGGGGCCCGCGACCTGCTGGAGCGCCTGGGCGCTCGGCAGGATCCGGCTGCCTCGTAGTGGCGCCCGATCGCGGCCGTCCTGGGCGACACGGCCGCCACCTCATTGCACCCCCCGAAGGACCCGTTCAACGAGGCCGTCGTGGCGTTCTGGCGTCCAGGCTTCCGGACGCCTGGACACTGATGTCGACCACTTGGGGAGGCATTAGAGCCCGCCGGGGATTCGAACGGTGATTCTCGGCGGCGTGACTGTGCTTTGGGCCCGCAGTGGATTCACAGCACCGTGGCCGGTGTGCCACGGAGCTCCGACGATGCCCTCTGTTTCATTGGCGGAGGGCATCGTCCGTCTTCCTGTGTGGGGGATGCGGCGCCGAGCTGACCAACCCGCTGCCCGGGTCGCCCTGCTGGCCCACGCTGATCAGGAGTTCGGGAACGGGCACCCTGCTGATCCCGGAGTGGCCGGCGGCTACTGCTGCGGCCTCTACGGAGCAGGCGACTCCAACGTGGCATGCGAGACGTGCAGCCTGCCCGTGACGAGCCGGATCGACGACTGCTCACTCTGGCAGGCGGTACGGCTCGCGCCCAACGCCGTCCGCCTCAATCGCCACCGGGCCGTGGCCACGAGGTACGACAAGCTCGCCGTCCGCTACGAGGCCATCGTCACCATCGCCGTCATCAACGAGTGGCTGCGATCAATACCGCTTACGGCTCAGCATCTGTACCGCCTGGGACCGGTGGCCGTTCATCGTGGCGACCTCGATCTTGCGCTCCTGCACCATGTCGAAATCCGGCAGCAGAGCGCGCAGGTGCGCGATGTCGTGGTGCCGGCACACCGCGCCATCGTCCGTGGCGAAGACCCCGTACGGTGTGCCGAACTGCTGGGCATGGGCGGCGTAGCGGTCGCGGTTTCGCTCGTCGTCCTGCAGGACGACGTCGCTGACGTAGAGCAGTCCCCCAGGGGCCAGAACGCGGCTCAGCTCGGCGACCAGTGCCTGCTGAGCATCGTTGTCGGGGATGCACGTCAGTACCGCGAACAGCAAGACGACTTCGAACCTCGCCGAGGCGTAGGTCAGGTCCGGCGGAGAGTCCAGGACTTCGAAGCGAAGGTCAGGCCGCGACTCACGGCCCCGTTCGATCAGTGTCGGAGACAGGTCCACGCCGGAGACATCGGAGAAGCCGTGATCGCTGATCTCCGCCATGACACGGCCGTATCCACACCCGTAGTCCAAGACCCGAGCGTTCGGATTCACCCCTGCCAGCCAGCTGAGACTTACCGGATGGGTGAACGTCTTCGTCGCGCCGATGCCGTCCCAGTATGCGATCTGACTACCAAGATCCTTCATGCGAGAGCAGCATACGGCCCTCGCCGAAGCTGCCCTCGCCACTTGATCCACTTCTGAAGCAGGCCCTAGCTCAACGTCTTCACCGCGGCCGCGTCGTAGGGCTTGAGCTCGTCGGTCCGCCCCGCCAGGACCTTCGCTGCCCACTCCGGGTCCTGGAGCAGGGCGCGGCCGACGGCGACCATGTCGAACTCGTCCCGCTCCAGGCGGTCGAGGAGGTCCTCGATGCCCTGTACCGGGGCGCCTTCGCCCGCGAAGGCGTGGATGAAGTCGCCGTCGAGGCCGACCGAGCCGACGGTGATGGTGGGCCTGCCGGTGAGCTTCTTGGTCCAGCCCGCCAGGTTCAGGTCCGAGCCCTCGAACTCGGCTACCCAGTGGCGGCGTGTGGAGGCGTGGAAGGCGTCGACGCCGGCCGCGGCGAGCGGGGTCAGGATCGCCTCCAGCTCCTGCGGGGTCTGGGCGAGCCGCGCGTCGTACGCGTCCTGCTTCCACTGCGAGAAGCGGAAGATCACCGGGAAGTCGGGCGAGACGGTCTCGCGGACAGCGGTCACGATCTCGGCCGCGAACTTCGTACGGGCCACGGGGTCGCCGCCGTAGGCGTCGGTACGGCGGTTCGTCCCCGCCCACAGGAACTGGTCGAGGAGGTAGCCGTGGGCGCCGTGCAGCTCGATGCCGTCGAAGCCGATGCGCTCCGCGGCCGCGGCGGCCTCGGCGAAGGCGCCGATGACGTCGTCCAGGTCGCTCTGGGTCATGGCCTTGCCCGTGCCCTCGGTGCCGTCGGGGCGGATGCCGGAGGGACCCACCGCCGGGGCGTCGACGTAGGGCTCCTGGCCCTGCTGGCGCACCATACCGATGTGCCACAGCTGCGGCACGATGGTGCCGCCGGCCGCGTGCACGGCCTCGGCGACCTTCGCCCATCCCGCCAGCTGCTCCTCGCCGTGGAACCGCGGCACACGGTCGCTCTGCCCGGCCGACTCGTGGCCGACGTAGGTCCCCTCGGTGACGATCAGGCCCACGCCCGCGGCGGCGCGTCGGGCGTAGTACGACCGCACGTCCTCGCCGGGGACTCCGCCGGGGGAGAACATGCGCGTCATCGGCGCCATCGCGATGCGATTCGGGACGGTCAGGCCGTTCAGCGCGACGGGCCGGGACAGGATCTCGGAGGCGCGGGAGGTGGGGGACGTGGTGACGGTCACAGGGACGCTCCTCGTGGCGATTACTTGACAACCTTGATGCTTGAGTACTTCATGTAATGAGGAGACGGTAGAGGTCAATGCTTGAGGTAGTCAAGTATCTCTGGCTAGAGTGCCCCCATGACAGAAGCTCCCCGCGTCGACACGGCCCAGCTCATGGAGTTGCTCTCCGTGTCGCTCGGCGTCTATTACGGCGATTTCACCGTCGCGGCGGCGAGCGAGAACCTCACGGCGAGCCAGGGCAAGGCCCTGACCGTGCTGCGCAGGGGTCCCGCCGCGATGCGCACCCTGGCCGAGACCATGACCTGCGACGCCTCCAACATGACCGGGATCATCGACCGGCTGGAGAAGCGCGGCCTGGTGCGCCGCGAGGCCTGCGTCTCCGACCGGCGCGTCAAGAACGTCATCCTCACAGCCGAGGGTGAGCGCGTCGCTGACGTGATCCGCGCGAAGATGCGCACCACGCAGGAGGGCCTGGACAGGCTCAGCGGTCAGGACCGGGACTCCCTGTACACCCTGCTGGAACGGGTCTTCGTCTCCCTGCCCGCCGCCTGAACCCCCTGGCTGCCTCACGTCTCCCTGGCGGCGCCTCCAAGGTCCTGCTCGTCGGACCTCCAGAGTCCCTCGTACCGGCCTTGGGTAGCGCCCCTCCGGGGCCGGTAATCGACAACCTCATCACCTCATCACCTCGGCCCGCCCCCGCCGAGCCGCCGTCCCCCGTGGTAACGCAGACTGTCGTGAGGTTCCTGTCGCCAGTCCGGCACCCAGCCGTCGGCGTCGTGGAGCAGCACCGGGTGGTCGACCACTGTCAGCGAGACGTTCGCCCTCGCCGGACACGCGCCGCAGGAGGCGGTGGTGTCGCGCCCCGATGCCGACTCCAGTACGGTTCCAAGTCCTCTGCGGACAGGACCGCCGCCACCGCCCATCTGACGACAGGCAGGCTGCCGGCCGCGGACCTGACCCGCCAGGCCACGCCCGCCCAGGCACAGAATGGTCCGGACCTCCCGCCGCCGACGCCTCAAGGCCTCCCCGAGCGGCAGGACCGCTCCTGACCGACACGGCTGTCTGTCCGTGCAGTGGGGCCTTCGAGCCACGAGTGCCCCATCGCCGTTCTACCGTCAGGGCGCAACCGCAGACGGACTCCTGACGACCTGGGGCCGACCGCTCAAATACGGCTGCTCAGATGGGCCGTGGACGGCACCTGGGAACGGATCGTCGCCATGCTCCTCGCAGCGGCCGACGAAGCTGACGGCATCGGCTGGACGGTCTCGGTGGACTCCACCGTCTGCCGCGCCCACCAGCACGCCGCCGGAGCCAGGAAAATCGGGCTCCGGATCAGGCTGAGCCCGACGGCCATGCGCTCGGTCGTTCGCGCGGTGGCATGAGTACGAAAGTCCATCTCGTCAGCGACAGCCAAGCACGTCCCTTGGTCCTCCGTGTCACCGCAGGACAGGCGGGTGAAGCGCCGGCCTTCGAGGCCGCTACGGCCAGCATCCGAGTTCCGCGAAGCGGGCCGGGACTCCCGGACCGGGACCAGGTGCGAGCGACGGAACCGGCCGCCCTCGTGCTCGACCCCGCCCTTCTCGTGGGCGCCCTCGATGCCGGGCCTGCAGTAGAACGCGTCGAATCCGTAGTGCGACCGGAAGGCCACCCACCTCTGCGACTCCACCCGCGAGCGGCCGAAGCAGACCTGGGAGACCGCCAGCTTGAATTGTCGTAACGGATGTGCCTGGTCGGGACACCGCCGAGGATCCGGAAGGCGTCCACGTGGCCCTGCATGAACGCTTCCTGGCCCGACGTGGAGAACACCCGGTGGCCCGCCTTGCCCGAATACGACAGCCGCAGCGTGATCAGCTGGCACTGCATCGGCTTGCCGTCCACCCGCACCCAGACCTCGGCGAAGTCGACCTCGGCTTCCTCGCCGGGCCGGTGGAACTGCGGAACCATGCCCTCGTGCATCATCCGGGCCCGGTCCGCCTCCTCCCTGATCTGAGGCCGGCGGTCCCGCAGGTAGTCGTTGAGGGTGGTGTAGGCGACGGCGGTGAAGCCGTACTCGTCGCGCAGCCGGTCCAGGATCCGCTTGTTGGTGTGCCGCTGCTTCGGCGGCGCGGTCAGATCCGACCGCAGCATCTCGTCGATCCAGCCCTTTGCCGGATCCAGTGCCGACCGGCGCATCACAGGCTCCTTGCGCTGGGGCGGCAAAGCGCTGTCCAGGGCCTGGCGGACCACCCGACGGTGGACCGCGTAACGGCGGGCCAGCTCACGAACAGAGGCGTTCTCCAGCCTCCGGTCGCGACGGATCCGCTCGAACAACTCAACACGCTGCAGAATCCGGCCTCCTGGCACGGCCGTAATCAAGTACTCGCACAGCGTGATCCTGGGCTGGAACCCGGGTCAATACCGCACTACTCCAAACGAGTGCATCCCCGCCGTACCGACTGCCAGGTGGGGCCACTTCAAACCGTTCCTCGGTGGGGCCACACGAAGCCGTTCCCCCGGGGTCAAAAGAGGCCGTCCTAGGCGCGTGTCGTTGGCACGGTGATGGGACGGGGATATCTCACGAATGAGGAGTGGGTCCGGCTGAAGCCGCGCCTGCCGAAGTCAGGGCTGCGCGGCGGCCGGTGGGCCAGTCACCGCAGGATCATCAACGGGATCCTGTACCGGCAGCGCACGGGTGCCTTGGCGGGATCCGCCTGCGCGTTTCGGTCCGTGGAAGACCGTGTATGAGCGGCACCAGCGCTGGTCGGCGGATGGCCCGTGGGGGACCTTCCAGGGCCAACCGGGGAGGGGATGCCTTCACGTCTCGGTGCGGCGGTGCTTACGGTTTGTGGGTTACCCAGAGCATTTCTGCCGGCCAGCGGTGTGCCCAGTCAGGCGGGTCGGTTTGGTTGTAGCCGTTGGCTGTTCCGGATTCGGGCCGCGGCTCGATGAGGTCGTCGATGACGAGACCAGCGCCACGCAGGACCTTGATCCAGCCGCCGTAGGTGAGCTGATAGCTGACCGCGCCCTGGCCTTCGGCGATGGTGTCCAGCCCGAAGTAATCCTGGTGCAGCGTCGTGGTTGCGCGGCCGGCGGCTTCGTCGTAGCAGGCTTCGAACCATGGGCTGGCGACGTTGAACACCAGGCGCCCACCGCGGCGCAGGATGCGTGCGGCCTGTGGGACGGCCAGGTGCGGGGGCGCCCAGCTAAGCCCGCCGTAGTCACAGAACACCAGGTCGAAGCTGTCGGCGGCGAACGGGAGGTGTTCGGCGGTGCCTTGCACCAGCGGGTAGCGGGCCGCTCCCATCGCGCGAGCTGCCGCGGTGAGCTGGGCTTCGGACAGGTCGAGCCCGACCACGGTGGCGCCCTCGGCGGCGAGCGCCCTGGACCACTGGCCGGCGCCGCAGCCGAGTTCGAGGACGCGCTTGCCGGTGACGTCGCCCAGGGCGTGCAGGTGCGCGTCGGGGATGGCGTATGTGCCCCACAGTCGGGGCGCTGCGCCGATCTGCGGGTCGTGCTCGTGCTGGTAGGCGCTGCTGATCTGATTCCAGAACCGCCGGTTGGCAGAAATACTGTCCACGCGCCGACTCAAGCACTGCCTGCCGGGGTGGTCAACACGATTGTGCTGCGACCGGGAAGGTTCACCGGTTCACGGGTGTCCTGTCTGGCTGCCGATGCGATCGGGTGGGATCGATCGACCCGATCCAGCGTCAGGAGACGTGGTGGCACCACGGGTTCTAGTCAGCAGGATCGCCGACTACGAGGGCCAGTAGCTGCAGCAGATCGTCCGGAGGGGCAGCACGAACAGCGTGCGCTACCGGCGGGCGATGATCCTGCTGGCCTCTGCGGGAGCCAACACCGTCCCGGTCATCGCCTGTCTCGTGGCCGCCGACGAGGACACCGTCCGCGATGTCATCCACCGCTTCGAACGAGATCGGCCTGGCCTGCCTGGACCCTCGGTGGACGGGAGGCCATCCCCGCTTGTTCAGCGATGACGACGAAGCCCTCGTCATCCAGACGGCCACCAACCGCCCGGTCAAGCTCGGCCGGCCGTTCACCCGATGGTCGATCCGCAAGCTCACCGCCTACCTACGCAAAGTCCACGGACGCGTGATTCGCATCGGCCGCGAGGTCCTGCGGATGCTACTCAAGAGGCATGGCATCACCTTCCAGCGCACCAAGACCTGGAAGGAATCCACCGACCCCGACTTCGACGCCAAGTTCGAGAGCGCACCGGGCCACGGTCCCAACCGGCAACCCGGCGAACCTCTGCGGTCACGGCACTAGCTCCCGCCACGACAGTCGGCCACCTCACCAGAACTCACGGGGAGCTGGCCGACGGGCCATCAGGTCGCAGCGCGAACCACACCTCATCGAGAGTCGGGGGCCCGGGATCACGAACGGGCTGACCCACCTCGGATGGCCAATTGGGACGGAAACGTCCCATGAAGTCTGTGAAGTCGTTCCTGAGATACCGAGAATCGGACGGCTTCAGCCGGATCTGCTGACGGCTGTCTGCCCACCAGATCTCGAAACCCGTACTCGGCATCTGTCATCACGAACGCATCTTCGCACCCTCGTCCTGGCCGGGCGTGGAGTCCTCTCTTGGAGGACTGGGCACTGCTGGTCGCGGCGTGCCGGCGCACGAATCGGACGACGTGTCCGCTCGCCCGGCTCCGAACAGGACACTGCCTTCGTTGATACGCCCTGATCGACCGGACACCCCTTCAGGCCCTGGCTCATGGGGCTCACCGGGTCTTCGACGCCCTGGACACAACGAGCCGGGTTCGTGCGGCTGTCTCCCGCAACAGCAATGCGGCGGCCACCAGCGGCGGGGGACCGGAAGCCCGCGTCGCCAACGACGCGCCCGCGCGGCGTACGGCCTCGAGGCGGAGCCGCTGGACACCGATGAGGGCCCGCATGAACGGCTGGTACGAAGCATCCACCACACCAGTGAGAGAGCCCGTCGCAGCCAGGTCACCGGCGGCCAGGTCCGCCTGCTCCACGACAAGCCTGCCCAGCGCCGCACCGGGCCGGCTCAGATCCGCACCGTGGCGCGCAACCGCCTCCGCAGGTACACCGGGCCGGCCCGCTCGCACATCTTCGGGCAGGTCCTCCAGAAAATCGATCCGCTGCATGGCACGCATGAGCCGATGGCACCCACCGGTGAACACCACCCGCGCCTCCTCGTCCGCGGGTGCCAGGAGACAGGCCGTGAGCATCAACGCGGGCAGCGAGTACCCCTCCACGTACCGCTCCAGTTCCCCCTCGTCCGCGATGCTCCGCCACGCCACCTCGAGCTCACAGCCGTCCAGGAACTCCTCCACGTAGGCGCGCAGATCCGGATGGCGTTCGGCGGTGCGTACCAGGCAACGCAGTACACCCAGCGCGGAGTCCCCCTCGGCGAAGGCTTTCCGCACGAGCCCGTCCCACTTGGTGAGCGCGGCCGCGCGTTCATCGTGTGTCCCGCGGTCGATGCGGTCGTCGGTGTCGTGCATGAACGCGACTGCGGCCACGACGTGTGGCACCAGAGCGGAGGGCAGCAGCAGCCGCGCGGCCGCGTACTCGGCCGTCGTGAACCTCCGCACCGCCCGCCGCTGCTCGGTGTAGTCCCGCCGTAGCCGTGGCTCCGTGACCCCGGCCCGGTCCAGGGCACGTTTCCACATGAAGATCTCCTGTCGTCGTCGGCTGCGAGCCTATGGGCGCCCGGAAAGCCATGGGCGTCCGGGTCGCAAACCCCGGGGGCCCCGCATCCTGTCTGTCGTCTGTGCTGCGCTGTGCGAGGGGTTCGGGAGCCGGCGCGGGTCAGCGCCGGAGACGGTGCTGTGGACCGCGGAGCCTGTGGGGCCCTGGTCTTCGAGAACGATGACCTCCCAGGATGGAGGGACGACGCCGTCGTCAGCCGACTGCGGCGCCGCAGTTCAGGCTCGTGGTGACCTGTATACGTATCGGCGCGCGCATCGGCGGTTCACGAATCGTGCGGGGCGGCGGCCCGACCACTTCTGGCGGCGTCTTCGGGCGCTGTGTCCAGAACTGATCGGTGGAGCGGGAGCTTCGGTAAGTCGAAGGCGGTCCTACGCCTCCACGTCTTGGAATCGAAGGCCTACGCGGGCTCATGCCGTGGAATGCCAGAGCGCGTAGCCCGGTCGGCGCTTTCGGACCCGGTTCAGCGTGTGCTCGTCCGCACAGTTCGGTCGGCGCATCTGCCTCGCTGGACTGCGGGCCGGGCGCCTGTCGGGCAGGGCCGGCGGGAGGTGGTCGGTGGCAGGTCTGAGTGGTCAGGCGGAGTGCGTGATCCGTTGGACGCAGACAGCCCGGCGTGTATGCGCAGGGTGCCCCCATGCGGTCGATGTCACGCGGTGCGTACCTGCCCTCCTGGTGGTCGCGCCACGTGGAGTCTGTGAGCCATTGGCGCTGCGTTCCCGGGCATCTCGGGCTTGACCCCTGCCGCAGGTGGCGCGGGGTCGCTTTCCGTGTGGTGTGGGGTCCTTCGGGATGCGCTGACTGTCGTGGGAGCCGAGGGTGGTGGCATGGAGATCATGGTGGTGCAGGAACTGCGCAAGGAGATCGCTGCCGGGGACTTCGGTCCCGGCGATCCTGCGGCACGCATCGAGGCGGTCCATGTCGTGCCCGTGGAACCGGGTGACCGAACTCTCTGCGGAATGCCGGCCGAGGACATGGAGCGATTGTCCTATCAGCCCAGCGGCCCGGACGTGCCGTGGCTGCCTGCCGACAAGCGGGACTGGGAATGCTCCAGCTGCGCAGAGGCGCTCCGTGCCGCCTGAACGGTTCGGACCCCAGACGGACGGCGGCCGGGCGCCTTCCCCCCAGGGGGATGGCATAGCACCGCACTCCGGCCGGTAGCCCCGGCACGTTCGAAGGACACGCGGTATGGCCGGCGGCATCGTTGAGGGGTTGAACGCCTAGAAGGGCTTCGGTTTCATCGCCCAGGACGGTGGCCCGGACGTCTTCGCCCACTTCTCCAACATCTCCGGCAACGGATACCGGGAGCTCGTCGAGGTGCCTGCTCCGCTTGGTACCGGATGTCGGGCAAGGACCTACGGGCACAGGTGACCCAGGAGGTCGCACAGCACCCCGACAGCCGCACCGGTCACGTCGAAGCGCGCGCTTGGCGGTGCCGCCGGGCGGGCGCCTGGAGCGGCTCGCTCGCGATCCCCGCCCCGACGTGGCGGTCGGGCGAGGCAAGGCCAGCTGACGGCCTGCCGGTGAGCCGTGAGCCGTGAGCGGTCAGCGGTGAGCGGTGGGAGAGGCCGGCCGAGACCGCGGGAAGCGGCGGGACAACCGACTCACTGACCCCGGGCAGAGTTCGGCGTTCCATCGTGTCGCAGATTGACGATCTCGAGCCGTGTCGGGCGTGTCGCTGCCCACGGTCGACCAGAGCGCGTCGGAGCCTGAGGACATGACCGACACGACGCAGGGGCCCCGCTTCCTCCAGGACCCCTATCCGGCCTACGCGGCTATGCGCTCGATATCCCCGGTGCGGCCCGTCCCCGGCTCCGGCGGGCGCCCCAGTTACCTGGTCACAGGCTATGCGGAAGCCAGAGAAGCCCTCGGCGACGCTCGCCTTTCGAAGGATACGGCCGCGTTCTTCGCGGGCAAGGGGTCACGGCGCCGTCTGCACCCCGCGGTCGCCTACACGATGCTGGCGAGCGACCCGCCCCAGCACACCCGGCTGCGCAAACTGGTGACCAAGGCGTTCACCACCGGGGCTGTAGCGGAGCTGCGCCCGTTCATCGCCCGGGTCACCGACGAGCTGCTGGATCAGTGGCCCGCCGACGGGCCGTTCGACTTCGTGGCCGGCTTGGCCGTGCCGCTGCCGGTCATCGTGATCTGCGAGCTGCTCGGGGTCCCGCAGGCGGACCGGCCCGATGTCCAGCGCTGGTCCGCGCAGCTCTTCGCGGCAGGAGAGCCCGATGTCATCGACGCCGCCTCGCACTCGATGGCCGACTACATGACGGGCCTCCTCGCCACGAAGCGCCGGGACCCCGGCAGCTCGCTCCTCGACCGGCTCATCGCCGCCCGCGACGGAGACGATCACCTGAGCGAGGAGGAGCTGGTCTCCCTGGCGGTGCTCCTGCTCGTGGCCGGCCACGAGACCACGACCAACGCCCTCGGCAACGCACTTCTGGCCCTGCTCCAGCACCCAGTCGCGCTGGAGCGCCTTCGGGCGAATCCCGGCGACCTGCCTGCCGCGCTGGATGAACTGCTCCGCTTCGACTCGGCGGTGAGTACGGCCACCTTCCGGTTCACCATGGAAGCCGTCGAGCTCGGCGGTACCGGTATCCCGGCCGGAGTCCCGGTCCTGGTCGCGCTTGGGGCAGCCAACCGAGACCCAGAGCGGTTCCCGGAGCCGGACCGGCTCGACCTGGACCGGAACGCGACCGCCCACCTGGCCTTCGGCCACGGCATTCACCGCTGTGTCGGCGCGCCCCTGGCGAAGGCCGAGGCGGAGATCGCCCTGCGAGCCGTCCTGACTCGATTCTCCGGCATCCGTCTTGCCGTACCGGCGGACCAGCTGGAATGGCGGCACACCCGACTCGTCCGTGGGCTGGCATCACTACCCGTCCTGGCCTAGTTGAACGCCGCGCAGCCGCCAGACGTGACAAGCAAGCCTTTCGGCTGACCCGGAGGCCTCTCCAGCTCCTGCCGCAGCGGGTGTCCCGTCCCCCGGAAGGGGGAGGCAGCCCACCGTGGCGGACGATGTGCGGCAGCCGCGTACGAAACAGCATGTACGTCATGACGACAGCCACCACTCCTCTCCCTGCCTCCGTACCCGCGCCCGTCTGGGCTCGCCGCGCCGCCCATGCCATAGCCCTGTGCGCGGTCCCGTCCGGTCTGTGGCGTATCGCCATGGCCTGTGGTGTCTACGTGGGCTACAGCGACCAAGTGCTGCGCGACGTCTTCGACATCCCCGGATGGGGCATCGCGTACGTCGTCGGCCTCTCCGTCCTTGCCGAGGCAGCCGCTCTGTTTCCGCTGCTCCTCGTCAGCGACCGGTGGCAGCCGCTGCGCCCGCGAGCTCTCGCCGGACTGGCGTGGACCGCCTCGGGTCTCCTGGTCCTGGTGGCGCTGTGGCAACTCGTGGTCGCCTTCACCGTCGAGAGCCAGACGTACATGTCGAGCAGCACGGCACTGACCGTCTGGTGGCTCGCCTTCGCCCCGCTGTTCGCCATTCCCGCCCTGATGAGCGCGGTGACCTGGTCGTACGCAAAACGCCACCGTGTATGAGGACACAGGGGCCGTTTGTACGGGTCATGGTGCCTCGGCTCGCGGAAGCCGGGATCACGGACGATCCGGGTCACCGGTTCCTGCCGTTGGAACAGGGGGAGAGGCCGGGGAACGCCCTACAGGCATCGGGGAGGAAGCACGTGCCCGCTCTGCGCGGAGGCCGGCCGTCCGGATGGCCGGGGCGCGGGCGTTCATGTCGTTCTCCCGCTTACGGCCGCTTCGATCCGCGGGTGAGGCGGCGCGCCGTGAGGTGGCCGCCGGCCACGCTGGCACCGGCAGCCAGGGCGAGGCCGATGCCCAGGCTGAGAGCCGAGGGACCTGACGTGCCACCGACGCCCGCCCGGGTACCGAGACTCGGAACGACGGGGGCGGGAACGACGGGGGCGGGAGCGATGGGGGCCGGAACGACGGGGGCCGCCGACGGGCTGACAGTGGCGTTCGGGCTCAGCGGCTGCACCGTGTCCGCGCTGGTACGCCTGGGCAGTGCTTCGCAGGCGATGCCATCATCGGGCCCCTGGTCCTCGTCAAGCCGGTGAGGGTCGCGCGTGTCCCGGTTGAACTCGGCTTGGGCGTCTTCCTGGTAGAGGAAGTTCCGGCAATCGAGATCCTGCGCATGAGCGACGCCGGACAACGCGGCGACAGAAGTGACGGAAGCGATGGCCAGGGCTATACCGGCTGCCACCATGCTGCGACTGCTCATCAGACGACCTCCTCGCTGCCGCGTAAGCATCCCCTCACACCACGCTACGAGCGCCCCACGGCCGCAGCGCGTGGCGTTGGCCCGAACGGGCATCGCCCCCTGGCGCGTCCAGGCTGTTCGCCCGATGGGCGGCGTGCAGTTGCGGTGGCAGGTCACTCGCCGAGGCCACGGCAACAGGCGCCGGCGGTGATGAGTCCCGCACTGTGGTCGCGGTCCTCGGCCGTACGGTCGAGCTCACCGTCTCCCAAAGGAATGCCGCCCTACGGCGTCCGTGCCCGCGCGTGCCCCAGTGCCGCTGCATCGCCCGCATGGCGATCCGGGAGGCATCTCGCTCACGCAACCCACGTCGACCACTTGGCGTCCTGCTTCATGACGGACGGCTGCTGATCACCTGGGAGAGCACGTGGCGAAGAAGGACCTGACGACGGAGGCGGCACAGGAAAAGGACCGCGAGAAGTGGATGGCGCGTTTCCAGGTACGGCTGGCCATGCAGCCGGGCGTGGACCGGGCGATAGTGCTCCAGGCGATCAAGGAGGTCACGGCGCGTTGCGCGGAAACGGGAGAGCACCCGCGGGCTGCCTTCGGCGACCCGGACGCCTACGCCGTGCAGGTCGCCGAGGCATTGGTGCCGCAGGAACGAGCGGCGCGCGCGAGGCGACGCGACGGAGCGATGGCCACGCTCGACTCGGTGCTCAGGAAGGCCAGGGACGCCACGGGACTGTGACGGCTCCGGCGCGCCTGCTCCCGGGCCCACGCCGACCGCGTTGACACCGCGTGACACCGCCTTGGCCACGGCCTTCCTCAGCGTTCCCAAGGACGGAACGGCGGGTCGGAGATCGGGCACGCAGTCGCCGGAGGCAAAGCGCGCGAGTGCCGGCGATCCCCCCGTCTCCTGATGCTCGGCCCGGCCGGTGGAGCGACAGCAGCCGAGCCACCGGCCGGGCCTCGGCCGGCATGCCGCCCGCTTAGGCCGGACGGCCCAACCTTCGACCTGGCGAGCCGGGTTGCGTCGCGTCGATGAATCGGCGGCCGACAGGCAAGGCCTATCTCTTGACGGAGACATTCGACTCATCGGGAGTAAGCCATGGGCCTCATCACCATCGAGCTGTTCGCGACCCTCGACCTTGTCGGGCAGGCACCCGGCGGTCCTGACGAGGACCCGGTGGGATTCCCGTTCGGCGGCTGGCAGGCGCCCCTGCTGGACGAGGTTGCCGGGGCGCAGATCGGTGCCGCGTACGAGGGTACGGACGCGCTCCTGCTCGGCAGGCGAACGTACGACATCTTCGCCGCCTACTGGCCTCACCAGGACGGCGGCGAGGACAGCGAGATCGCCACGCTTTTCAACAGCATCCCGAAGTACGTGGCGTCTCGCGGCAGGCCCGACCTCCCATGGGCCGGGTCCACACAGCTGGGCCCGAATCTCGCCGACGCGGTGCGTGAGATCCGCGACCGGCATGAGGACGTGAAGGTCGTCGGGAGTCTGAACCTCGTGCAGACCCTGCTGCGCGAGAAGCTCTTCGACCGTCTCGATCTCTGGCTGCACCCGATCGTGCTCGGCGTCGGGAAGAAGGTGTTCGACGACGGCGCGGTGCCCACCAACGTCACGCTCCTCGCGCCCCCGGTGGCCGGCCCGGCGGGGACCGTCTTCCTGCGCTACGGGATCGCCGACGGCACTCCCGCGACGGGGGACATGAGCCTGCCCGATCGCGGTATCGGAAGCAACGGCTGAGGCCCCGTCAGGTCGAGGTCGGCGCAGTCTTCGCAGCAACGTGCCGCGATGCTGCGGTGGCGTCGGCGACGATGACGTACCCCGAGGTGGGGCAGTCGGCAGCGGCCGAGGCCGTCTCCGACGGACGTTCGTTTCTGCACTCGGCCTGACGCGTGCCGGCCGGGGGAGCAGCCGGGAGGCTGCGCGACACACAGCCCTGGGTGCCGAATGAGGGGAAGCCGAGAATCGTTGACGCAGCCCTGACCCCGCGCATGGGGTCGGGGCCGCGGATCCTCAGAGGCCCTGCCCGGGTGCAGGTTCGTGCAGGCCGCGGATCAGCGCTCGGCGTCGCCGAGTCCTGCCGGGGCGAGGACGGCGGCAGCCAGGTGCTCGCGGAACCAACTGTGGCCCGGGTCGGACGAGTTGCGGGGATGCCAGGCCATCCCCAGGTCCATGGGTGCCAGATCGAGCGGGATGGCGAACGTCCGCAGCCCCATGGCGGAGACGGTGTCGGGGAGCCAGCCGGCCAGGCTGAGCGCGACGAGGTCGGTGTCCCGGGCGAGCATCATCGCGCTCGTATGGCTGGGCACCACGATCGCGGTCCGGCGCCGTAGTCCGAGTTCCGCCAGCGCGTGATCGATGGGCCCGAGGCGCTTGCCGAGCCGGGAGATGCCGATGTGGTCGGCCGCGGCGAACCGACGGGCGTCGATCGGCTTGTCGAAGAGAGGATGATCCTGGCGGGCGATGCCGATGGGCCTCATCCGCGTGAGCTGTCGGGTTCGGATCTCCGGGTCCAGGTGCCCGAGGACGCCGAGTTCGACGTCCACCCAGCCCTGGCGCAGCCCGGGGCCGCCCTCGACCGCCTCGGACAGGAAGACGACGTCCACCAGCGGGGCCTCCGCGTGGATCCGCTCGGTCAGGTTCGCGGCCAGTCCCACCAGGAGCAGGTCGGCGGCCTGCACCGTGAACGTGCGCTGGAGACGTGCGGCGTCGAAACCGGGACCGGGCCGCAGGACGTTGTCGCAGCCGCGCAGCAACGCGGCCACCTCTTCCCGGAGTTCCAGGGCGCGCGGGGTCGGGACCATCCCCTGGCCGGCCCGGACGAGCAGCGGGTCGCCGACCGCGCGGCGGAGCCGGGCCAGGGTGCGGCTCACCGCCGCGGGCGAGGTACGAAGGCGTTCCGCTGCTCGGGTCACGCTGTTGTCCTGGAGCAAGGCGTCCAGGACGCGCAGCAGGTTGAGATCCATCAATCGCTCCTGAACTGCAATTTTGCATCTGAGGCAATGATTGGATGCTCATCTTTGCATTGATGTGGCGCTCTGCGGCACGGAGAGTGGAGACGCCCGCGGAATCACGCGGCATCCCTCCTTCCGCCCCATCCCAAGGAGCCGCTGTGCACCAGTCCCCTCGTACCGGTCGAGAAGGCGATGTCCTGGCCGTCGTCAGCCAGAGCGGGCCGACCGTCTCGTTCTTCGACGCCGCATCCGACCGCTACCTCGGCCACGTACAAGTTCCGTCAGAGCCGCACGAGTTGTGCTTCGACGCGACGCACCGGCTCCTGTGGTGCACGCTGACGTACCGCTCGGGCTACTACCACGCGAACGGCGGCCGACGCACCGACCTGGCCGTCATCGACCCCGACACCCGCCGGGTCGTCGAGATCGTCGACATCGGCCCGGAACACGGGCCGCACGGCCTGGCGCTGGACCCGGCGCGCGGCCGGATCTACGTCAGCGTGGAAGGCGCCGCGAACCGGCCCGGCGGTGTCGTGGTGATCGACACGGCGACCCGCCGGCCTGTGGGCAGGATCGACACCGACGCGCCCGGCCCGCACTGGTTCGCCATCGACCCGGCGGGCAGGACGGGCTACGCCACCAACAAGGAGGCGCCGTTCGTGTCGGTCGTCGACCTCGAACGGGGCGTCCTCGCCTCGAAGGTCGAGGTACCGGGCAGTGAGGGACTCGCCGTCTCCGCCGACGGCGCTCACGCCTTCGTCGCCGCGCCCTACGGCGACTTCTCCGCCGCAGCCGAAGGGCGGCCGACCACGGGAATCCGGATCATCGACGCCCGCACCGCGTCTGTCGTCGACACCCTGCCCACGGAAGACATCGTCCTGCCGGTGCATCTGACCTCGACGGGGAAGCTGCTCGCGGGCGAAGTACGCATGGCACCCGATCCGGGGTCGCGACTCGGACGCCACGCACCGGGCCGTCTCACCGTGTTCGCTGCCGACACCCGCAAGCACCTGGGTGAACTCGCGGTCGGGCGGTTCCCGTTGACCATCACCTCGTCTCCCGACGGCCGACTCGCCTATGTGGCCTGCGTCATCTCCTCCACCGTCGATGTCGTCGACCTGGAGACGCTGGATCGCCTGGCCCGGCTGGACATCGCCAAGCTCGGCGAGGCCGGCGCGCACGGCCTGGCGTACCTTGCGCGCCCGGCCTGACAGTCGTGCGCGGCGGAAGCGGACGTCCTCGCCGTCCACCCCGGCCGCGACGCCAGGTCAATGAGCTTCGTTCCGGCGATTCCGGGTACGGAACTCCTCCTCCGTACCTCGCCGTTGCGCGGCAGCCGTCGGCTCGTCCCGCTGGGCAGCCGGCGAGTCATTTCGCTGTGGTCGTCGAAAGCGAAGTCCCAGATGGGGTCTAGCTCCGGGTAGCGGATGGTGGATGGGCTCGCGGGGCGCTGATCACCGGCGGTGGTTGCCGCCGCCGGCCTCGGCACCCTGGACCCGACCGCCCTCCCCTCCGGCGACGCCCGCCGGCTCGCCCTCGGCCCGCTGGTCGCGGCCATGGGCCTGGCCCCCGACCACGCGCATCTTGCGCACCGGCTCAGCCCACCGGTCGGCTGCGCCTTGGCAGCCGAGGTTACGGTGCGGACCGCTGTTCTGCCGTTCGGCGCGGGGGCCGCCGAGGCGATTGGCGATCATCAAATGTGCGGCGTGACGATGGCGCTCATCTTGCAGGGGCGGCCGTGCTGATCCCGGGTGAAGGTGACTCCGCCTGGGGCACCGCGATGTACGCCTCCTTGGGCGTGGCGGTCGGCGTGTAACGGGACGCGGCGGGCGCGGTCGGGATCAGATCCCGGTGGATCACCTTGGCCACGGCCTGGATGGTGTTCACGCCGTAGTTCATCGTGCTGTTGCCGTCGGTGAGCACGGAGATGGTGTAGTCGTGCCCGCCGCCCTTGAACGTGCCGATGCTGTGCACGCGCCAGCCGCGCGTGGAGCGCTGCAGCCAGCCGTTCTTGACGTGCTTGGACACGGAGGAGGGCGCGCCGGCCGGGGTCCCCCACCTCTGCGAGGTGATGACGCGCCCCATGAGCTGGAGGATGTAGGCGCGGGAGTTGTCACTCAGGACCGAGTTCCTGGCCGTGATCAGCGAGAGGAGCCGCTGCTCGTCGGTGACGTTGATCCGGGTGAGCCCCCAGTAGCCGCCCGACCCTGGCACCGTCCGTGTCATGCCGGCGGCCGCCAGGAAACCCTTCACCTTGGCGACGCCGAGCTGGTTCCACAGGGAGGTGGTGGCCGCGTTGTCAGACTTGGTGATCATGGCGGTGGCGAGGTTGGACTCGCGTGACGTCAGGTACCGATTGGTCTTCTTGGCGTCCCAGAGGAGCGTGGCGAGGACGGTCACCTTCACGATGCTGGCCGAGTCGTACGAGGTCGTGGCGCGCAGGGTGCAGGTCGTGTTCGTGGTGCGGTCGCGCAGGCCGACGGCGACGGTACCGGTGCGCGTGGCGAGGGCGGCGGTGATGTCCCTCTGAAGCTTGGCGGCGAGCCCGGCCTTGCCCGACGTGCAGCTGACCCGAGGCGCGGTAGCGGCGGAAGCGGGCGCCGCGCCCGCGACGACGGGCACGAGCATCCCCGCGGCGGCCACGACCGGCAGCACGCGGGCACGCAGGGATATGTGGTGAGTCATGTGGGTCCCCCTGGAAACGGATCGAATACGCCTGTGGCGCACTCGCCTTAGATGACTCTTGAGCGTGCGGATGGTTGTACGAATCCAGCGAAACCGGGGGATCGGGTGCCTCGTGACACGATGCCACCGCGAAGCAGCCCGGCATCGGAGACTGACCACCCTGCGACCGCGAGCGCCCCGGGACATCGCTGTCGCCGGAGCGGCAGGTGTCTCGTGTCGTCCTCAGAGATGAACAGGCCCACTGATCCGGCCCGATCGACAAGATTCTGGGTCTCGCGGCCGCCGTACTTGCCCATGGACATGCGTGGGGAGAGGGCCGTCGCGGACGGCCTTCCCACCGACGCCCCCCACGCTTTCGGCGTCTTCGACACGACGCTGTGCGGAATCCAGAAAGCCGGCATGTCGCTGTCCGACCGCTGGTGGTTGCCGGAGCGGGAGAACGCCTGTGGCGCCTGCCGCGAGGTGGCGGGTGTCATCGCTGGCCGCTGGCCGCAGGCGATGAGGGGCGAGGGCGCGCGGGTCAGCGTGGCCCGGCGGCTATGAGTCCTTCCGATTCGGAGTCGACTCTCGTGTGAGCCTGCGGCTCATCAGGTCGATCACCGCGAGGCGGATCGTCGCTTCGGAGCGGTGCGGGTGGGTGTCGTAGTCGCGGGCGATGCGGCGGTGGTTCATGAGCCAGCCGAAGGTCCGCTCGACGACCCAGCGCCGCCGGATGACCTTGAAGCCCTTCTGGCCCGGGTCTTGGCGGGTGACCTCGACCTCGGTATGTGGAGGATGTCGCCGTCGCCGGTGGAGGGATCCAGGCGCGGACAATGCCAGCCGCGGGCAAGAGTGCCGCGCGGCCGGCAGACGGGTTCGTCGGATCCTAGAAAAGGTCGCCGATCCAGGCTCGTTGTTCGACGTTGTTGGTCTGGGCAGGGGCGAACGGCGTCTTCCAGTCTCCAGTGCCCCGGTAGAGGTGCAGGACGGTGTCGTACGTGGCGCGGTCCTCGCCCTGCGCGAGCAGGTCGTTGCGGCCGTCGCCGTCCGCGTCGCCGATGTTGATGAGGTTCCTGAACGCGCCCCAGCCGCCGCCGATTCTGGTCCGGGAGGCGAAGGTGCCGTCGCCCTTGCCGAGGTAGAGCCACAGGACGCCGGTGCGGTCGCGGGCGAGGAGGTCTCCGGCCGGGCCGCCCGCCAGGTTCCCGGTGGCGGTGAGCTGGTTGTAGGCGCCCCAGCCGCCGCCGATCCTCTTACGGGCCCCGAAAGGTGTCGTGGTGTTGCCGGTGCCGGAGTAGAGCCACAGCACGCCGGACTTGTCGGTGGCCAGAAGGTCGGTGCGGCCGTCGCCGGTGACGTCGGATCCGGTGGCGAGCTGGTTGTAGATTCCCCAGCCGCCGCCGATCCGGGTGCGTGGGGCGAAGGGTGCCTTGTAGTTGCCCTTGCCCTGGTAGAGCCACAGCACGCCGGCCTTCTCGCGGGCGACGAGGTCGCTGTCGCGGGTGCCGCCGAGGTTGCCGGCGGCGAGGATCCGGTCGTAGGCGTTCCAGCCGCCGCCTACCGGGAGCTCGTACGGCTCCTGGTAAGCGGAAAGGCCCCAGGTCTGCCTCACGTCGTACGCCGTGAGGTACCCGGTCCAGGGGCGGGCGAGCACGTCCGGGGAACCGTTGCCGTCGAAGTCGTGCAGCCGCGGCGCGCGGCTGAGGGTGAAGGCGCCGGTACGGACGAGGGAGGAGCCGATGCCGTTGGCGGGCTCGGCCTTCATCGTCCAGGAGTAGGCGCCGTTGTGCGCCGGAAGGCCGTCCTTGTAGCGGCCGTCCCAGACGAGCGGGAAGGCGGTGACGCCCTCTCTGGGCTCGCCGGATCCGATCTTGACCGTGCGTCCCGAATCGGTGTGCGTCAGTGTCAGCGACACCCTGGCGTTGAAGCGGCTGAGCGTCCAGCCGGCCTTCAGCTTGCCGCCCGCACGGTCGAAGTCGAAGGTGCCGGTCGGCGGCAGGGTCTCCTTCACCACCGTCAGGGCGGTCGGCAGTCCGGCGCTGCGCACCAGGGTGACGGCGGGCTTGCCGGTGGCCTCGTCGAGGGCGATCCGGTACAGGCCCTCGCCGTGGGCGAGGGTGCCGCCGACGGCGAGCAGGTCGCCGTTCGCGTCGGGGACGAGCGAGGTGGCGTGGTCGAGGAGCGGGAACGTCTCGCCGGTCTTCACCTGGCGGACGGTGAGCTGGTGCAGACCGTTGGGGGATATGGAGGTTCCGCCACCCGGCTTGACGTAGGCAAGCCAGTCGCCGAGCGCCTGGAGGACGGTGCCGTCGGCGTACCCCGGGGAGGTCAGTGTGACCGGCTGGGCCTGGTTCGTGCCCCGCGGGACGACTACAAGCCTGCGGTCCACGGAGTAGGGGTTCTCCACCCAGGCCACATGGGTCGGCGTCAGGGTGACGGACGCGATGTCCGTCTCGACCTTGAGGGCGTACGTCTCCGTCAGCGCACCGGTGGCCAGGTCCACCACGGACAGGGAACGCGAGGAGTGGTCGGCCCGACGGTGGACCACCGCGAGCGCCCCCGCCCCGGCGGCGTGGTCGAGCCAGGTGACGTCGCCGTCCGGCACGGCCACCTTCCGGTCGACGACCTTGCCCGCCTCCCAGGAGACCAGCCGGTGCTGCCAGACACCGTCGACCGTCGCCGTCATCACCAGCGTGCGGCCCACGACCCGCTCGAGGTGGTAGAGGGTGGCGGCCGTGTTGAACGCGGACGTGTCGATCACGACCGGCTCCGCCGCCCCGCCCATGTCGGTGAGCGTGAACACCGCACCGGCCTGGGTGACCACCAGGTCCTCGCCCGGGCTGCCCCAATAGGCCCTGCCCGGCAGGACGGTGGTCACACCGTCGGCGTGCCGCGTCCAGCGGTGGACGGTACCGCTGCCCGTACCCGACCGGGTGAGCATCCCGGTACGCCCGGCACTGATGAGCACCGAATCGGCCGGAACGGTCAGCGGGGCGATCACCCCCTCCTCCGCCTCCATCGGCGCCTGTACGGAGACGGAGGGAACCGCCGGCCCGGCCGCGAGGGCCGGAGCCGTCAGACCGCCGGTGGCGGCGAGAGCGACCGCTATCGCGGCGGCGTGACGCCGGCCGACGGCGCTGGATCCCTTCAAGAGAATTCCTTCCGAAGAATGCGGTCGTGACGTCAGCACGCCACAACCCCAGGACTGATGAAAGCCGTTCAAGGTTGCACGGTCATTCGAAGAATGGCTGCTGATGTGTCATGGCTCGGCCAGGTCGAACGCACCCTCGCCGAACTCCACCCGCGGTCCTGCACACCGTCCGGGTTGACGGAGCTCAAGCGGCACGGGCCCCCGAAGTGCGTCCGATTGCATCCTGTTGTGCGGTAAAAGGGGAGGTCAGAGGGGGAGATTTCTGGTTGACCAGGGTTCCGGTCCGGGCGATAGTGGCGCTTGCGGCCGCGTTCGTCCGGCCTGCTGCACCAGGGGTGGGGACTCTTGAACGACAACAAGGACAACGTGCGTGACGACTTGCGAGGGCGGGTCGACGCGCTTGTCGCCGCGGGCCGGCCGACCGAGGCACGGGCCACCGCTCGGGCCGCGCTTGACACCGACGGGCCTGACGCAGGGCTCCTCCTCGCACTGGCCCGTGCCCATATGGCCGAGGACGACGACGACCACGACGACTCCGCCGAGCGAGTCTTCCGTCAGGGCTTGGACTCCTTCCCTGACGACATAGGCCTGCTCGCCGGATACGCGGAACTCTGCACCCGCACCGACGCCCTGGACCGGCCGGGGCGACATGCCCGGGGCCCCGTGCTCCTGGCCCGTCTGCGAGAACTCGCGCCGTACTCCCCGGAGTTGCTGCGGGCCGAGGCTGCGGGAAGCTCCGTTTCCACGAGCGCCAAGGACAGGATCTCGGTGCGCCGGGTGCAGTCGTTCGACGCGGCCCGTGCCTTCGCCGAAGCGCCCACGCCTCAGGCTGCCGCCGCTCAGGCCGCACAGTGGGCCGCTGCAGCCCCGCACGATCTGCGGCTCGCCGTGCTTGCCGAGACAACAGCCGCTCTCGCCGCCACCGGACGGACCTGGCCGCGCCTGCTGCTGCGCCGGGGCCTCGAATACCGCTTTGCCGCAGGTGTGGTCGTCGCTGTGCTGATCGTCCTGCGCATCACCGTCCTGCCGACGGTGCCATACGCCATGGCGACGGGAGTGGGGCTGCTGCTGGGCCTGCCGTTCCTCGGTCTCCGCAGACAGCTGCGGACCGCCCGCGAGAGGGCTGCCGAGCGGATGACCGCCCCCGTTACCGATGCCGTGCCGGACGAAGAGGCGGGTGCCGGGGGGGACGGGTTCGGGCCGCCGGAGCTGCGGCCTGTGCCGCGCGTGACCGCGCGCGAGTACGCCTTCGCCGGGGCCGGAATCGCCCTCCTCCTGGTCGTCGGCGCCGCGGCGTACGCCTCCTCCCTGTCCTACCCCCGCTACGACATCGTCGCTCACGACACCTTCCGGGGGCTGCAAGGTTTCGACCTACGTGAGGAGTTCGACCCGTTCGGTGCCGTGCCCGACAGCGAGAAGGAAGGGTCGACGGCCCGGGTGTACGTCGCCGAGGACGCCGCTGCGGACGCCGCCGCCGAGTACCTGGTGGCCGTGACGACGGGAGACTTCCATGAGATGCGGGAGTCGTGGTTGTACGACGGCGGGATCCTCACCAAGGAGACGGAGCAGGTCGGCAGCGTCCACGACACCTGGCGAGCCGAGGCCGGCCCGCACGGCGCCTGGATGCGGTGCCTCAGGTACACCGAGGTGGCCACTGGCACGCTGCGGGCGATGTGCCTGTGGGGCGACAAGGGCAGCATCGGCACGGTCCTGTTCACGGCTGCGGACAAGGACCGCGACGCGGTCGAGGAGACGGCCCGGTCCGTCGGCGCCGACTTCCTCCGGCCCGCTGCGGACTGACCCGGCCCGACGCGACCGGAGCGCCGAAACAGCCGACGTCCCGCCCATGTCTCACGCGCGCCTGACGTACAGCACGATCACCGGGCAGGCCGAGAAGTCGAGCACCGGGCCGTGCCCGGTTTCTCCTTCAACTCCGGTATCGCGGTCTCGGCCACCCACCGGCCCGTCGTGCTGGGGGAAGCGACGGGACCAGCACCAGCTCCGGCGGTACGCGTCCTGTAGTGGGCTGTCCCCTGACGACCGCGGATGGGCCCGCCGACGCCGAGGAACCCGCCGCCGAGAGCGAACACGACCTGTGGGTTCCCCCCCCCCCGGCCGAGCGGGCGCCGCGCGCCGGTACGGGGTCGCCGCCGCACCACCCGATACGCGACAACCCGATGCGCGCGGGTGCTCGGGATCGTTGTCCGTCTGCCGGGAACACCGGCGCGTCGGTGCCTTCCCCGCAGGGAGGGCGGGCCGCGCGCCGTCCACTTCGTGTTCCCCGCCCCTCGCCCGGCGAGTGGGCCCTTACGGAAGGCGGAGAATGACCACACGCAGAAGCTTCCTCGGCCACACCACCGCGGCCGGCGTCATGGCGGGCCTCGCGGTCTCAGCGGCGGCGGCCGAGGACGGGAGCGCGGCACCCGCCGGCGACCCGGCCGTTCGGCGCGGTCGTGCCCGCGACGCGATCGTCGCGGTCAACAGCGGCATGCGGTCGTACTACGCCGCGCTCAAGTCGGATCTGATCGCGCAGCTCAGTCCCGTCCTCGTGGTCCAGAACGACGCCAAGGGCGGAAGGTTCACCCTCGTCCACGACGGCACGCAGGAGTCGCTGCATCCCGTCGGGGAGGTGTTCGAGCTGGCGAAGTCCGTCAGCCATGTGCCGCTCGGCGTCTTCTCGATCATCGCGCCCCACCTGAGCGACAGGGTTCCGAACGTCCCCGGCGCGGACCGCATCGATTCGCACGACCTCGCCATGGTCGCGTTCAAGAACACCGCGACCACCGACTGGATCACACCACTCCGGCAGTACGCCGACACGCTGGCCGCCGCCCGCCGGCAACTCGACCAGGCCGGCATCCCGCCGGAGATGGTGGTCTCGTGCGCGCGGGTGCTCGACGGCGCACTCTCGTTCATCGAGGTCTCCACCGCGGCCCGGTCCTTCGACATCCGGTCGTTCGAGGACTTCTCCTCCAGTGTGTATGCGGGCATCCGCACCAACATGAGGTACGCGGCCGAGGCCCAGATCGCGGGTGTGCAGGGAGTCCTGCGGAAGTGGCGGGCCCGGATCGGTGAGGAGGCGTGGCAGGACCTGTACACGGTCGTGCTGTCCCAGTGGGCCACGTCCGAACTGAACCAGAACTCGATCATCATCGGGCCGTGCATGAACCCGGCGAAGGTGGCCACCCATCTGATCGACCTGCCGGCCGCCGAGGCGCTCTCGGACCCGGTCTTCGTGGCCCTGGACAACCTCGCCCGGATCGTGCAGGACAACATCGCGGCCGAGCTGGTCTTTCCTTCGGACCGGGCGGCCGCCGATGCGCTGAAGGGCCCGCAGGATCTGCTCGCCGACGAGATCCTGGACCAGCTCGGTGCGGCGACGCCGGGCGCGGCGGCGTACTCCGCGCCTGTCGGGGCCGGGAGGGGTGCCTGTCCCATCACCCGAAGGGGCTCGGCTTCTCAGCAGGGCGGTACGGCACACGACCTCTGAAGCCGGTTACGCCTCCGGGGCCGGCCCCGGAGGCCGCAGCGCGCGGGTCAGCCGGTCGAGGTCGCTCGTGCTCGACGGCGCAGTCCCCGTGAGGGTGCCGACGAGAGCCTGGGCGAGGACGGTCGCCGTACCGATCCGGGTGTCTTCCAGCTCGTCCCCGGTGACCTTTCCGATCACCGCGTCACGTACCGCCGGTGAGATCTCGGAGCCCCCGAACAGGTCGGGGAACGACAGCGTGATCATGCACAGGCCCACGTGGGCGGAGAGGATCGACCTGAAGGTCGGTGGGGGAGTGGCCGAGGGCGAAATCACCACCGATCTCTCCGGTCCCGGGACAGCCCTGCTGGACTCGACTCCGCCCTCCACTGCACGATCGGCATCGGCGTGGCCGCACTGACGACCTGGCTCGCCACCCGCATCGGTGTCCGTCGATGACCGCCGCAACGGTCAAGGGCGTCAAGGGCCCAACGTCAGATACCGCTCGGCTGGATCATCTTCCGGCCCGTGGTGCTTCCGCCGTCCACGGTGACCGACGCACCCGTCATGTAGGGGAAGTCGTCGGACGCGAGCCCGAGCACCGCGCGTGCGATCTCCTCGGCATCGGCCATCCGTTCGAGACCGTCGACGTTGAGCGGCCCCCATGCCTGCTTGTACCTGGCCCATTCCGTGTCCGGGATGCCCGGCGGGCGGACGAAGGGGGTGTCGGTGGTGCCGGGCAGCAGGGCGTTGAGCCTGATTCCCTTGGGTCCGTACGCGAGTGCTGCGGACTTCACTATTCCCTGCACCGCCCGCTTGCTTGCGGTGTATGCGGCGCCGTTCGGCCGCGCCTGTTCGGCCACTGACGACGAGGTGCAGATGATGACGCCGCGCTGCGCCCTGAGCATGTGCGGGATCTCGTACTTGATCGCGAGGAACATGCCTCGGGCGTTGGTGGCCTGGACGTCGTCCCACTCCTCGACGCTCATCTCATGGGGCAGTTTGCCGCCGCCGATGCCGGCGTTGTTGAAGGCCACGTCGATGCCGCCGTAACGGCTCGCGACCCGGTCCACGAAGGTCTGTACCTGGTTGGCTATCCGGACATCGGCCTGGATGTACGTGGCTTCGCCGCCCGCGTCCCGGATCTCCCGTTCCACCTGGCGCCCCAAGTCGGCTCGCCTGCCACAGAATCCGACATGGGCACCCTCCCCGGCGAACGCCTTCGCCGCCGCCCTGCCGATACCCGATGTGGCACCCGTGATGAGCACCGACTTCCCCGCAAAGCGGCCGACCGCTTTGCGGGACCTGGACGGGGCGCCGACCGCGTGGGCGGTGGTGCCGAAGGCCGCGCTCGCCAGACCCAGGGCCGCTGCACCACCGAGGAGGGCCCGTCGCCCCGTGGCCTCGGACTTCGCGTTCGTGCCGGTACTCGTATCCGTGTTCGTGTTCGTATCCATGACGAGCACACTGGCAGCCCGTGCCGGGCGCACGACTCCCTCCTCGGGCCGGACATCGCGGCCGGTAGGAGGAGTTGCCCTCCTCCCATGGCAGGACCCAAGGAGCACGGGCGCCCGCCTATCGTGGGCCGCGTGAACCGATCTTGGATCGAGCTTGCCTTCGACCGGAGATTCGCCGTCATACGGGTCCTTGCGCTCGCCGGCGTACTGCTCGGCGATTTCCTGCTGCTCCAGCGGCCGTCCGGAGCACAGGACTGGGGCCTTGCCGCCGCCGGGGTCGTGCTGTGCCTGGCCGCGGGGAAGTGGGCGTTCGGCGCTCTCCTGGCGCAGTCGGGCCTGCTCGTCGTCGCACACGCGCTGGGCGCGAGCACCGTCTCTTCGCTGAAGGTGCTGGCCGCCGTGACTCTCTTCGAGTTGGCGGTTCGGCAGTCCGGGCGCCGCCTGGCCGCCGGAACGACGGCGCTGGCGCTTGCCGTCGCTGTGAACCGTCTTGAGGACCTGCCCGGCGAACTTCTCCCGGTGCTCTACAAGATGGGCATCGTCGCAGGCCTGCCACTGCTCCTGGGCGCGTACGTACGCGTGACCCGCGACGCCGCAGTGCACGCCCGTCAGTACGCAGAACAGCAGGAACTACGCGCCGAACAACAGCTGCTGGCCGCCCGCGCAGCGGAGCGCACCACCATCGCGCGCGAGTTGCATGACCTCGTGGCCCATCACGTCTCCTCCATGGTGCTGCGCGTTGGTGTCGCCCGGCATGTCGTCGCCGCCACCAGCACCACCGACCCGCGGATCACCGAAGTCCTCGACGACCTGCACTCCAGTGCAGGCGCGGCACTGACCGACCTGCGGCGCCTGGTGGCTGTACTGCGCGCCCCGGACCGTACCGGTTCCGACACCGGTTCCCTGGTCTCGCCCGGGGCGCTGTCGGCGGCATTGGAGTCTGTGGTGCAACACAGCCGCCAGAGCGGCCTGGCCGTCACCGCTTCCGTGGATCCCCGTGTCGCACGGCTTGACGCGGTACGTGGCCTCGCGGTCCTCCGCCTGGCCCAGGAGGGCCTGGCCAACGCGGCCAAGCACGGCGGGCCCGGCGCCCACGCCGAGCTGGCCGTCCGGCTGGCCGATGACGCCGTACACGTGACGATCCATGACGACGGGGCCGGAAGAACCCGGCCATCGGCCCCGGGCCCATCCGGACACGGCTTGATCGGCATGCGTGAACGCGTGGACCTGCTCGGCGGCCGGCTGGATGCGGGCCCCGCGGCTCGCGGCTGGCGACTCACGGCCGAACTGCCCGCCTTCACATCCGACATGGAGCCCAAGCTGTGATCCGCATCCTCGTCGTCGACGACCAGCTGCTTGTCCGCATGGGGCTGCGCATGCTCTTCGAGCAGGCTCAGGACATCGAGATCCAGGGCGAGGCGGCCAACGGGGCAGAGGCGGTACGACTGGCTGAACGCCTCACTCCCGACGTCGTCCTCATGGACCTGCGAATGCCCGGCATGGACGGCATCACGGCCACCCGCCGCATTTTGGCGGCGCGCCCTGCCACCCGGGTCGTCGCCCTCACCACGTTCGACGATGACGACCATCTGTATCCGGTGCTCGCGGCCGGAGCCTGCGGTTTCCTCGTCAAGGACACCCCACCGACCGAAATCCTGGATGCCGTACGCCGGTCCGCCAACGGAGAGGCCCCCTTCAGCCGGGACATCCTCAACCGACTCGTCGCCCAGGCTCTCCACGCCCGTTCCCCCTCCGACACCCCTACGGACCTCCCCTTACCGGCCATCACCCCGCGCGAGCGGGAGGTGCTCGGCCTGCTCGGCGTGGGCCTGTCCAACAAGGAGATCGCCGACCGGCTGCATCTCGGGGTCACCACGGTGAAGACGCACGTGGCGAGCCTGATGGCGAAGACGGGCCGAGACAACCGCATCCGTCTCGCCGTTCTCGCCGTCCTCACGGGCATCACTCCGGACTGACCCATCCCCCTCCTGACCGGGCCGGGACAAAGGCCCCGCCCCCCCGCCGGCTGTCCCCTGGCAAAATGGTTTGGCGAGGGATTCACCCGGTGGCAGGGTGGCTCGGTGAACATGGCACAGAACCCCAAGCCCCCTGTCGTGCGTCCCATCACCGACGCCGACATTCCTGCCGCGGTCGATACCCTCGCCCGCGCCTTCGCCGACTATCCCTACACGCGGCACGTGATCGCAGCGGACGATCACGAGGAGCGGATCCGGCGGTTCCAGGAGCTGTGCCTGACCCGCATCGGCATGGTGTACGGCCGGGTCTGGGTCGCCGACGAAGGCCGCGCCGTGGCTGTATGGGCCGTTCCCGGCCAGGATCCCTCGCCCGCCTTCGCTGAAATCGGGCCGATGCTGGGCGAACTCAGCGGCGACCGGGCTGCCGCTTACGCAGCTGCGGACGCGGCCATGGCCCCCTACCGGTCCCAGGAGCAGGGATGGTTCCTGGAAACCGTGGGAACCGCCCCCGAGGCTCAGGGGAAGGGCCTTGGCAGTGCGGTGCTGATGCCCGGCATCCAGGAGGCCGAGCGCGCTGGGTGTCCGGCGTTCCTGGAGACCTCAAGCGAGGCGAACGTGCGGTTCTACGAGCGCCTCGGCTTCAAGGTCGCAGCCGATGTTCAGCTCCCCGACAACGGCCCCCGCACGTGGTGCATGCGCAGGGACCCGCGCTGAGAGCCTGAAATCTCACCTTCGACGGGGGCTGTGCTCAGACCACCTCGTCGCCCTCGTCCAACTCCGGCTTTCGCGCACCTCGGCCGGTCCAGAGGTGGTCTGACCAGCAGGATCGGCCTGGATTGCGACGGCCGGGGCCGTCGGAACGCGTTCGTCGTGACGGGAGGCAACTCCAACGTCTGCGCCCGGTTCACCGCCGTGATGGAACAGATCCGGGTGCCCCGCGTGGGCCCTGGCAGCCCCCGTGTCAGGGCCGCAACCGGATCCGGCGCGGCAGCCACGGCGGCCGGCCGCCGGCCTTAGACCGCGAGATCTACGAGCACCGCAACGTCGTGGAGCGCTGCTTCAACCGCTTGAAACAGTCGCGCAGCATCGCCACCCGATACGACAGGACCGCCGAGTCCTACAAGGCAGCCGTCACCCTTGCATCACTCCAGACGGGGGAGTGACATCCGACGGTCGAACCTTAGAAGCGGGCCCCTGTGGGGTCCGCGGTTTCGTTGACCAGTTCCCAGAGGGTGGCGCGGCACTCAGCCAGGCGCCGGTCGCCGATCCGGTCGGCCCACTGGCGGTCGATGTTCTCCGCGCTGCGCCGGGCGGCCTCGGCGGCGGATATTCCGCCAGGGGTGAAGTCGACGATCTTTGCTCGCGCGTCCGCCGGGTCGCGCCGGCGGTGGAGGTAGCCCTTTGCCACCAGTTCGTCGACCAGGGGGCCGACGGTTTGCTTGGTGCTTCCGAGGCGTTCGGCGATCTCGGTGACGCGGGCCCCGTCGTCATGGCCGAGCGCCGCGAAGATCCGCAGGTGCGCGGGGCGCAGATCCGTGATGCCTTCGCCGGCGAGGTCGCCTTGCACCCGGTCGGTGACAATCGCGGCGAGCCGGCGCGCCAGCGCGCCGAGCCGTGAGTCCGGTTCCAGACGGTTGTCGGCGAGCTGACCGGTGTCTGCGGGGGAATGCGGGTTCCTCGACATGGTCAGGTCACCATACCTTCCCTAAATAGTCAGGTGACCGTACTGTTCGTGCCCTGAAGCCGGCCGAGCGGCTCCGCTACCGGAACCGCCGGCACACCGGAAGGAACACCCGCCATGACCACACCGCCCCAGGCACACTCGACCCTCCCGCAGGCCGCCAGGGTGCTGGCGGGCCTGCTCCTGCTGTCCGGCGTCACCCACCTCGCACAACTCGCCGTCTACCAGCACGAGGCGAACGTGCTGGGCGCCGCCGGATTCGGCGCCGTGTACTTCATGATCGGAATCGCGATCGTCAGGCGATGGCCTGCCGCGCTCCACCTCGCGGCCGTGCTCCCCGCGATCGGCGGTCTGCTCGGCATCTACCGCTACTTCTTCCTCCACACGAACCCCTTCAGCGTGTGGCACGTCGCCCTCGACCTGATCATCGTGCCGCTGGCCGTGACCCTCCTGGCCCGCCGGCGCACAGAACCCGCCGGAACCCCTTCCGGCTCACCGGCCAGTCTCTGAATCGCGTCCCTAGATCCCGCGGAACGACGGCCCCGCGCAGGGCCCCATAAGTGAGGCGGCCGACCGGCACGCGGAAAGCTCCGGGGCATCCGGCCCCAGGAACTGCGTCAAGCCGAACGATCGCCTGCCGATACCGCCAGGCAGCCTGGCCGGCAAACAGGACTCACCTGTCCCGTGCCAGGCAGAGCAGGCCGCTCGCCGTCGGCGTCACGGGCGGCAACGCCAACAACGGCACCCGATTCACCGCGTCCATGGAAGAGCCTTGGGTCCAGGAACGGACCCAGGCCGATGGTCCGCAACGACCGGACCTGGCAGAACAGCACCGGAGGCCGCTCACCAGCCTTCGACCACACGGTCTGAAGGCACCGCGACGTCGTGGATCGGCATCCGCCACGTGAAGCAGTGGCGGAGCATCACCACCTGGCAAGACAGGACCAACCCAGTCCTGCACAGCGCGGTCCCCCTCGCCCCACCCCTGATGCCGACGTGACATGTGACCACAGCACCCAGACGGGCCGTGAGCAGCCGACCCTGGTGGCCGGTAGGCGGCCCGGGGCGCCACCGAGTGCTGGCGCCTCGACCTCGGCCGGAGCAACGACGAATCCGAGCGCTCCTGCGCTGTGGGGCGGCGTCGACGAATTGGCGGGCGCGCCGGCCTTGGCTGCCGTGTCGGGCCGCCGGGTCGTGGCAGGCGGTCGACGCGGCGGTATCGGTCGAGGGAGCGACGCCGGCGCCCTCCTCCGCTCTGCGACGGTGGTGCGGTCGGTTGGGAGAGGCGACGCGGCGGGTGACGACCGCGGGAACGAGATCCAGGGCTGGCGCAGCCGCCACCCGGTGCCACGATGGAGGGACGAGGCTTTGTGGCCGCGCGCTTCAGGGAGGCAACCATGGGCCGCGAGTATCACTTTCATTGCGAGCACGCCGGCTGCTCGGTCACCGTGGGCCTGCGGATGGGCGGGACGCGGGAGCTGGAGCTCCTCGTGGATGGGAAACAGGTCGCCGCCGCCATCGCCCATGGTCACCACGCCCAGACGACGGTGCTGACCGGGATCCTGCCCACCGACCCGCCTCGCGGTATCGATGTCGAGGTGACGCTCCCGGGCAGGCTCGGCGGCGATCCGACCAGCACGCTGCTCGCGGGTGGCGAACGCAAGCCCATGCCCGCCCGGGATGTGCCCCGGCGGGCGCGGCCGACGGAGGCCGACTGGTACTCCTGACCGTGTCGGGGCACCCGACACGGCGTGTCCCTCCGGCGTACTTGGCGAGTACCGATCGCTTGGCTTCCTTCACCTGGATGAGCAGCGGGTCCTTCTCGTCCCTGCCGAGCATGAGGATGATCCAGCAGCGGGTGCCCACACTGCCCACATCGACCACCTCGCGCGCCATATCGACCAACCGGAACTGCGAGAGCAACTGCCGGTGGTCCGGCCGCAGCGTGTCCGCGTACCACTCGAGCAGCTCGCGGATCTCGTGCTCCAGGACGGCGCGATCGACATCCGGGAACAGGTCGCCGATCGGCACCGCGAGCGACGGGGCGGCGATGATCCGGCGCTCCCCGTCGGCGATGCCGGTGAGTCTCCCGAACGCTTGAATGTCGTCCCGGCCGCGGCGTTCTCCATGACATTCGAGGGCTTCCTGCGCTTGGCCCTCCCGAGCTGGTCGGCCACAAGGGCCTCGATCCGTTCCATCTTGGTCCGGGCGCACCAGATGTCGAGGTTGTGCATGCCGGCGAAGGTCGGCTCCACTCGCGGTACGAGCGCCCGCAGCGCAGGAACCGGTACGAGCGTGGCTCGACATGCCGGCCGACAGTGTCACGGTGGCCGCGTCACCCGATCAGTGGCACTCTGAAAATGCTCACTGGCCCCTGTGGCGGCAGCTCGTAGTCGTGACCGCCCACCGTGTACTCGACTACACCGGCGATCAAGCCCTCGGATCCGTCCGGCCGATCTTGAAACTACAGAAGAGCGAACGCTGGCCCCGCCGCCACAGCAGCCCGGTAGCTCTCATCCACCAGGCGAACGAACACACGGTCACGGCCATCACCGGCCCCCATGGTGCGGCGCCACCCCGGCCCTTCACGTTCCCACTGTTCCCGCGCGATCTCTCAATCCGGCCCCCACATGATCGGCCGGACAGGTCCTAACGCGATCCGTGGCCGACCGGACGGTCAGGCGGCAGGCAGGATCGCACCTCCGGGTGGTCCGCGTTCAGGTGGTCGAACGGCGTCTGCTGGGCGTCGCGCAGGTGCTGGTCGAAGAAGGCGCGCAGGTAGGCGCGGGTGATCGTCATGGTGCGCAGGCCTGAGGTGGCCGCGCCGCTCGGCACACCGAACTGGTCGGCCAGCAGGCCGAGATCGGTGAAGGACGGGTGCTTGGCGCCCGCCACCACCAGCCAGCGCTTCCAGCCGGTCAGTAGTGGCCAGTCTCGGGCCCAGGTGTCCGCAGCGGGCCCGTCGCCGGGAGAGTACTGGCCGTCCCGGCCGAAGAACAAGAACGGGCGGTCCAGGCCCGTGTGCGGGATCAGAGGGGCGGTGCTGCCGTCCACGTTGATCCCCACGCGGATACGCTCGTCTGCAAGCATCGCCGCGATGGTGGCCGCGCCGCCCGCGGAATGTCCGGCCATGCCGATCCGGTCCGGGTCCAGCACGGGTGGGCCTGCCCACGGCGGGTTGTTGCCGAGCAGCTCGTCCAGCACGAAAGAGGCGTCCCGGGCGCGGCCAGTCTTCACCTTGTGCCAGAACTCGGCGTTGCGCGCAAACCCGCGGCCGAGGGCGAAGGCGGCCACCCGGCCGTCCGGAAAGGTGGTGGCCGCGGTCTCGTAGGTGTGGTCGATCGCGACCGCGATGTAACCGTGGCTGGCCAGGTCCTCGCCGATCGAGGTGAGCGTGGCGCGGGGTCGGGTGAAGCCGGGCGAGAGAACGATCAGTGGCAGTTGCCGCAGCCCGGGGCCGAGAGGGGCGTCCGGGAAGGCGTTAGTGCGCACCGAACTCAGCGCGTCGGGCGCGATGGCTGCCGGCTGACCGGCCAGGATCTCCGCCGACTCGGCCTGCGTCAGGTAGCGGGCGCGCGGACCGGACGAACGTGCGGCCGGGTACCAGATCGAAATCATCAGCTCGCGCGTTGGCACGTCCGCGACCCACGGGTCCGGGCGGGAGACATCTTCGAGGTACACCGATGTGGTGCCGACCGGATGAGACCCGGTCGGCGTCGGCAGGGTGGGTATGACCATGCGGTGCATGGTCGTCGGCCGCGTCCGACTGCGCCATCGGGGAGATCCCCGATTTGTGAGTCCGGGGTGCTTGGAGAGCCCGCGCACAGCAGGGCGGAAACCGTCCGCTCGAATACCCGGATTCGTCGTCGAACTTCAGTCGCACGGAGCGTTGCCCGGGCGAAGCGTCCACCTCAACGGCTACGCCGTTCTGACCTCCCAGGCCCACTGTCACCCGGACGTACCGAGCACGCCCTGCGGATCCAACTGAGGGAAGACAGAGCCGAGGTGACCTGGCGGGCCATGGTGACTGCGGCAACTCCGATAGGCGGCGGAATCTGTCTCCGGTGGCCCTGGCTACTGGTCGTCGGTTGTCTCGTGCATCCGTTGGGCGACCAGTGGCGTTCCGCCCGGTCCCCGAGGGGCAGGCTCAGCAGAGTCACGGCGGCGACCCCTCCGGGCCGACCGACAGCGTCACGGTGGGACCGGCGGGGCGACGTCGATGGCGGCGGGGTCCATGTTGGCGGGTCGATGGCGGCGGTCGGTTGGTCTTCTCGTGCGGGCCCGTGCCGTTCGGTGTTCTGGTCCGACGGTCGCCGCCGTCCAGGGGGCTGGTCCGGCGGCCCGTCGGCCTGCGCGGGAGCGTTCTCCGGTGATGGTGGCCCGCTGGGTCCGGGGCGGGACGACGAGGCGGCGGCCTCACCTGCCGTAAGTTGAGGATTGTTCACTTTTCATTGACAGGGCAGGCCCTGGGACCCGAAAGTGCCTTGAGCAGCCCGCCCGACAGCGCCTCCCCGCACCCGTGTCGAGGGATTCGCGCTCCCCCGACCGAAGCGAGTCCGCATGACAGCGCCCGTACCCGAGTTCCCGGCCGGCTTCCTCTGGGGAGTCTCCGCCTCCGCCTTCCAGATCGAGGGCTCGCCCACGGCCGACGGCCGGGGCCCCTCCTCCTGGGACGCCTTCACCAGCGAGCAGGGACGCGTCAAGGACGGCTCGCACGCGGAGGTGGCCACCGACCACTACCGCCGCTACCGCGAGGACGTGGCGTTGATGGGCGAACTCGGCGTAGACGCCTACCGGTTCTCGGTCTCCTGGTCCCGCGTCCTGCCCGACGGCCACGGTCCGGTCAACCGCGTGGGGCTGGACTTCTACGACCGGCTCGTCGACGAGCTGTGCGCCGCGGGGATCGCCCCGGTGCCCACCCTCTTCCACTGGGACACCCCGCTCGCCCTGGAGGAGCGGGGCGGCTGGCTGGAGCGCGACACCGCAGAGCGGTTCGCTGCGTACGCCTCGGTGGTCGCGCAGCGCCTCGCCGACCGCGTGCCCATGTGGATCACCATCAACGAGCCCGCCGAAGTCACCCTCCTCGGATACGGTCTGGGCGAACACGCCCCCGGCAAGCAGCTCGTCTTCGACGCACTGCCCGCCGCCCACCATCAGCTCCTGGCTCACGGGCTGGGCGTACAGGCCCTTCGCGCAGCGGGTGCCCGCCAGATCGGCATAGCCGCCTCGCACAGCCCCGTCTGGACCGCCGGCGACAGCGACGAGGACCGTGCCGCCGCCGAGTTGTACGACACGCTCACCAACCGCCTCTTCGCCGACCCGATCCTGACCGGCACCTACCCGGACGGCCTGGACTCCCTCCTGCCCGGCCCGGTGTCGGAGGACCTCAAGACGATCTCGGCCCCGCTGGACTGGTACGGGGTCAACTACTACAACCCGATGCTCGTCGGCGCGCCGACGCCGGCCGGCACCTCCGCCTTCGGCGGAATCGAGATCCCCTCCGGACTCCCCTTTGCCCTCCGGGAGATCGAGGGGTACGAACGCACCGACTTCGACTGGCCCGTGGTTCCGGACGGACTGCGCGAGCTGCTCGCCACGCTGAGCGAGCGCTATGGTGACCGGCTGCCGCCCCTGTACATCACCGAGAACGGCTGCTCGTACGGCGACGGGCCGGACTCCGGCACCGGCAGGGTCGAGGACGCGCGCCGGATCGCCTACCACGACGGCCACGTACGCGCCTTGCACCAGGCGATGGCCGAGGGGGCCGACGTACGCGGCTACTTCATCTGGTCGATCCTCGACAACTTCGAATGGGCGGAGGGCTACCGGCAGCGGTTCGGGCTCGTCCACGTCGACTACGAGACGCTGGCGCGGACGCCCAAGGAGTCTTACGCCTGGTACCGCGACCTGATCAAGAGCGGCAGATGACTGCCGAGCCGAAGGCCGCGGTAGCCGGGGAAACGGGCACTGCGCCCGGCGGTCGGTGGGTGAGCGCGCTGTCCCTCGCCAACCTCGGGGTGTGGGTCGGCTGGTTCGGCCCGCTGCAACTGCTCCTGGCGCGCCAGGCCGAGCACCTCACGCCCGACCACAAGGCGTCCACTCTCGCCCTGGTGACGGGATTGGGGGCGGCCGTCTCGATGGTCGCCAACCCCGTCTTCGGAGCGCTGTCCGATCGTACGACGGCACGCGCGGGCCGTCGGATCCCCTGGGTGGTCGCCGGGGTGGCGGGCGGGGCCGCCGGCCTGGTGTTTCTTTCCCTGGCGGCGAGCGTCACGGCGGTGATCGCGGGCTGGTGCCTGGTCCAGCTCGCCCTCAACGCGGCCTTCGCCGCACTCACCGCCGCCGTCCCCGACCAGGTCCAGCCCCGACAGCGCGGCATGGTCGGCGGCTGGCTCGGCGTCTCCCAGGTCGTCGGCATCCTGGTCGGCACGGCACTGGCCACGGTCGCGGGCGGGATCACCGCCGGCTACCTGGCCTGCGCGGGCTTCTCGGTGCTTGCGGCCGTGCCGTACGTCCTGATGCGGCGCGACTCGGTGCTCGCCCCCGCTGACCGGCCGGCCTTCCAGTGGTGGACCTTCCTCGCCGGCTTCTGGATCGACCCGCGCCGCCACCCCGACTTCGGCTGGGCCTGGCTCACCCGGTTCCTGATGAACCTGTCGTACTCCATCAGCACGATGTACCTGCTCTACTACCTGACCGACGCGGTGCGCTACGGAGGCGACGCGGACACCGGCGTACTGATCCTCACGGCGCTCAACGCGCTCACCCTGCTCTCCACGGTGGTGATCAGCGGCATCCGCTCCGACCGCAGCGGCCGCCGGAAGTCCTACGTCATCCGGTCGGGGCTGGTCATCGCTGCGGCCACGCTGCTGCTCGCCGTCTGGCAGACCTGGACCGGCGCGGTCGTCGCCTCGCTTGTCCTCGGCCTCGGCTTCGGCGTGTACACGGCGGTGGACTTCGCCCTGCTCACGGACGTACTGCCGACCGCGGAGGACCGGGGCAGGGACCTGGGCGTGATCAACATCGCCAATGCGCTGCCCCAGGTCCTGGCCCCGGTGATCGCGGCCCCGGTCGTCACCCACCTCGGCGGATACGCAGCCCTCTACGCCCTCGCGGGAGGCCTGGCCCTCGCGGGCTCGATCCTGGTCCGCCGTATCCGCTCGGTGCTCTGAACAAGCATTCCTGCCCAACCCGCCACGGGCGACCACGACCCACCCTCAGGCCAGTGAGCCTCTGCCGCCTTGAAGTCCCAGGCCAAAGGGCTGGCTTGACCGGTACTGGGGGTGCTCGTGCTGGTCGTGGGCGTGAGTCGCGGAGAAGGTCATCGTCAGCTGCTGACTTCGAGGTTCGTCAGGACGAGCAGAGAGTCATGGGGTCGCTGATGTCGTTGTCCAGGCCGCGGAAGCCGAGTAGGTCGACGTCCCGAGGCCGGCGGCCCGCAGGTGGGCCAGGACGTGGTCGTGGCGGACGGCGGAGATGTCGTGGGTGCGGCCGGGCGGGCGACGGATGTCCTCATCGTGGGATGGGCGAGGCGGGTGGGGGAAGGGCTAGTGGCGCATCCGAGCGCCGCCGCTGGTGAGGAGTCCGAATATGGCCCGCACGATCGCCCTGGTCCTGGCCGGCGCCACCGCGCTCGCAGTGACGCCCGCCGCCGCAGGACCCGAGCCAGGAAGGGCGGCGGCGGACAAGGCGGTCACCTATCGGGTGACCGCTCCATACCAGCAGCATGCGAACGGTGTGCGGGCCGGCTACAAGCCCGACCAGTACTGCGTCTTCGACCGGGCGGGTGGCACGGGCGCGCTCGGCTACCCGCATTTCAACCACGTCTACGACAACTCGACGGACCCTGCCCAGCCCACCGCCCTCTTCTACGAGGACGACGGCAAGGGCGGCAAGCGTCTCGCCGGCGTGGAGTGGCTGGTCTACGACCGCGACCAGAACCTGAAGACGGACGACGACCGGCCGTACATGTTCGGGGTGCCCTTCAAGGGCCCCAGCCGCGGCAACTTCCCCGGCCAGCCCGTCCACTACGCCCTGCACCTCTGGCTGTGGAAGAAGAATCCCAAGGGCCAGTTCACCACATACAACCCGGCGGTCACCTGCCTCCCGGGGACGACCCGCCCGCAGCCGCGCCCGTCTTCCTGACCCCCGGTGGGCTGCCGCTCACGCGCGCCTCGGCCACGAGGGCGATGGCTCGCCGAAGGAGGTCTCGCGGTCTTTTTCACCTCCGCGTTCCATCCGGCACCGACCATGTGATTCCGACACGGGATCTGAGATACCCCATCTGTAGGGGCTCGCCGCTCGTGCCACAGGTCCTGCCTTCTGGCCAGCTACTCTTCCGCTTTCTCAGACAGACGCCCGTCGGCTTGGTCTCACGAACGCGGCATTTCCTCATGCCGTCGTTGGGCCGGCCGGGCTCAGTACGCGGGCTGGCACCACGATGCCGGGTGGGTCCAGGGGAGCCGTGTGGGCGTCACCGGCTCGAAGAGGGCTCGCCCGGTCCGGGGGACAACCTAGGGAAGGCTGATCACGAGGCCGCTGGGCGGGGACAGGATGGTGCAGCTCGTCCTCAGGTAGCCCAGGGCAGCCGTACCGCCTCGACACCGGTGTCGTTCAGCAGCGCCTCGATGAGGGCTGGAGACCCGGCGACCTTGGTGGCCCACAGGTCGTAGTCGGTGCACAGGACCCATGAGCGGTCTTCGGCCCAGAGGTTGGCGGGGCTGAAGTCGGGCAGTTCGGCCTCGGACATGTCGTAGAGGATCTCGGCGTCGCCGAGGCGCCCCACCCGCACATGGAGGTTGTCGAAGTCGACGGCCCCGAGCGTCAACGGGTTGTAGTAGGCCAGGCAGCGGGTGTCCGGGCCTGCGGGGCTGTGCGCGGCGAGGAGGTCGATCAGCCGGATCCACGTCTCACGGTCCAGGCTCCCCTCGGTGGGTGGGGCGATGCCGAGCGGCCAGCTGCCGTTCTTCGTGGCCGAGGGGAAGCAACGGTAGGAGGGCAGCAGCCCGTCGGGGACGATGGGGTCACCGGTCCGCCCGGCGAGTTCCGCCCAGCGCAGCCGTCGCCAGCCGGGGCCGGGGTGCTCGCTGCGGCCCAGGCCGCCTCCCGTAGCGGTGCCCACGGCGTCGAGATCGATGCCCGCGACGATGTCGCGCGGGGCGCTCCTGTCTGCCAGACGTGCCTGGCGGTGCTCATGGTGCGATACGTCGCCCGGCCCGTGCTCGTGCTCGTACATGGCGTTGAGGACCCAGGCGGCATCGGGCATCGCCGGTGGCATGAACCCGGTCAAACCGTCGCCGCACAGCTCAAACAACCATTCCGTCTCGCCGGCCGGCGAGAGCGGCCAAAGGCCTGACAGCAGGTTCGATTCCTCGGACACAAGTTCATGATCTCAGTTGCGGCCCCGGGCCACGCGAGGTCCGGCCTCATGGAGCCGCCCTGCCGCTGGGCATGCTCCGGTGTACCTGGCTGGGCACCGGGACGGGTACCTCGACACCACTGCACGAAAGCTGTGCCAGAACCGTTCAGGGCTCTGGCTCAAGCTCTGCGGCGCGTCTCGTCCACACGCCCGACGTGATCCGCTGGCCCCTGTTCCTGGTTGCGGAGCGTTCCTCGCCGCCGTCCGAGAGTCTGGCCGTCACCGGCTGGAGAAGCAGTTGCTCCCCGGCTGGCAGCAAGGCATCGAGCCGGCGCCCGGCGACGTCACACACGCTCGTCGACAGCTCAGCGATGATCTTGAGGTTGGCGCCTGGGGGTCCAGCTGGAGTTTCGAGACGGTGTCGTCGACGGTCGAGACGAAGGCGCCCTCTGCCGTCATCGTCAGGTGGGCGCGCTGTCTGCCTCCGCCGGAGTATCGGAATCGCGTGGCGCAGCGGAAGCGGACGGTCTCCCCGCGGCTGAGAGCGCCGATTGTCTGAGACATGCGCCTCAGGCGGTGAGGCCGGCTTGTTCGAATGGCATACCGATGAGATTCCGCTGTGAGGTCTCGCGAGGTACTTCGCTGATGATGAGGCATTTCGGTCACGACTGGGGGAGTGGATGGGCCTGTCGTGTGCCTGCGGTACACGCTGTGCCCATGGCGAGACGATTACAGGCCCGGACAGGTACGCCGGGTGGCTGCCTTCTCAACGGATGCCTGACCATTCTGGGACTGCTGCTCGTGGCCGTCGTCGGCGTGTGGATCTGGCTGGAGACGCAGCCGGCGCGTGATGATGCCCAGGCGCGCAAGAACCTGCGGGAGAACGCTGAAAGACTCCGCGACCGGCTGGGCGAGGCAGCGGGCGACGGCAGCCTTCCCGATACGGAGATCGCCCAGGTCTTCCCTCCCTCGAAGCCCGCCAAGGGCTTCGTCAGCGTGACGCGGCAGGGCGATGCGGTCACCGTGGTCGCGGAACTGCTCGGGCAGGGACCGCCGCGGGCTTTTATCTTTGTGTATGCGCGGCTAGTGACAGGGTGTTACGCCTTTGAGGTGTTGCCCCCGGCCCCTGGGGCCCCACGGCCTTCCATCCGGGAGCTATCGCAGGAGGCATGTGTGGCAGGCGTGGCCACGCGCTCCGTACCTGATCGCCGGGATCAACAGCCGCATGGCTCGAAGTAGCCCTGCACAGAGGGAGTCCGGCTCGTCTCCGCACAGAGCCTGTTCGAATCCAGGGATCACTCCAGCGTCTCCCGAAGCGGGGTTCTGGATCATGCTCTGTGGAGTGTCACGCTCCGTGGCGCAGGCATCTTGACGGCCGGTCGGCTGGGAGCCGTTCTCATGACTGGCCGGGCCCGTCGAGGCGTTCCGTGGGACCGGCGAAGGAGAGGAAGAGAGTCCGCGTGGTGAGCAGCCAGGTGTCTTCGACCTTGCGGAACGTGTCTTCGTAGTGGCCCACTTGAACCGGAGGTCGCGGCGGTATGAGGCCCTCGCTGTAGCCGTCGACACGGTACGTGGTGAAGTAGGTGGTGGCGGCGGCGGTGTCCGCAGAGGTCACGGTAACCAGGATGTTGGTGCATATACGGCGTGACAGTCGGTCTGCGGGCCGGTTGCCGAAGTAGCTGCGCAGGGCATCGTGACCCGCAATGCGGCGGTCGCCGGCGGGCCATTCCCAGGTGCCGTCCCGCGTGAACAGGTCCGCTACCGACCCCGGGTCCCCGAGGTCGAGCCGGTGGACGAACTCGACGACCAGCCGCTCACAAGCCCGCTCTGAGAGCAGGCGCTCCATCGGGTCAAGAGTTTCAGCAGTCATGATCAACTCATATCAGGTCGCCCTTGGTTGAGGGAACCTCACCCGAGCCGGACCCCGGTTCCGTGCTCATGTTCTCCGGAACCGTGCCCGTCTCTTGTCGCCCCAAGCCAAGACGAGGTAGAGCTACCCGTCGGGTAGCTGTCTTCTGTGCGTACAGGCGCCTCACGGCCTCCTGGCCACCTCCGGGCAGCACCACCCGTAGCGGCACTGGTTCGAACTCGGGGGAGGGCGTCGTCACGGGTGCGGAGCCCCGTCGTTCTGGACTGCCGCGGCGGCTGCGAGAAGGCGTTCCCAGGCGCGGGGTGTGCCTCCGTGCTGTTTGGCGAGCGTGGCGGCGCTCTGGCCCGTGGGCGCGCCGCTGGCGGGGGTCAAAGCCTCGTGGGCGGTGACAGGGCGGGGTCGTCTTCGTAGGCGTGCTGTTTGCGGGGGCTCTTGGTTTGCAGGCGTGGTGGCCGCCGCCCTCGGCCTGGCCGGGGGCGTTGTCGCGGCGGTCGAGGACCTCGGCTTGCTCACGAAGTGTGCCCCGGTCTGGGCGCTGTCGTGAAAGAGGTATCGGCTAGGCAGCGTCCGGCGGACTATGTGACTGTCGGATTGTCGATCGTTGTTCCCGGCGTGGGGCGGGGTGATCTGACGAATGCCGAGTGGGTCCGGTTGGAGCCGTAGTTGCCGGCGTTGGGACAGCGTGGAGGACGGTGGAACGATCACCGCAAGGTCATCAAGGAGATCCTGTTCGAGGTCCGAACGGGCATACCGCGGCGGGACCTTCCCGAGCGCTTCGACACCTCCAAGACCGTCCACGAACGGCACCGGCGCTGGTCGGCGGACGGCACGTGGGACCGGATCCTGCGTGCCGTCCAGGCCGACGCCGACCTCGCGGGCTGGATCGACTGGAGCATGGTCGGCGTTGACTCGAGGTCCTGCCGGGCCCATCAGCACGCGGCCGGGGCCCGGAAGAAAAGGCCACCCGTCCCGAAAAGGGACAACGCCCCGGCACCACCACCCCGACGAAGGACTCGGCCGGTCCCGGGGCGGTTTGACCAGCAAGATCCATCTCGCGGGTGAAGGTGGATGCCGGCCGCCGGCCTTCCTGGTTACGCCCGGACAGAGGGGCGACGCACCGCAGATGATCGAGGCCCTGAAGCGCATCCGCGCTGCCCGCCCGCGGAGCGGTCACCTTCGCACCCCGCCGGACCACCTCGACGGCGACAAGGCATACGGCTCACGGCGCAACCGCTGCTACCTGCGAAGACGCCAGATCAAGCACACCATCCCCGAAACCGAAGGACCAGCGGGCCATCCGCAAACGCCGCGGCAGCAAGGGCGGCCGGCCCACCGGCTTCGACAACGAGATCTACAAACGCCGCGATGAGGTCGAGCGCACGATCAACCGGCAAGAACTCCCGGGATGTCGCCACCCGCTACGACAAGAAGGCCTACGTCTTCCACAGCAACGTCACAGTCGCGGCGATCCGCTTATCGCTCCGTCCATGACTCGCCGGACAGAATCTAGGCGGTCTTGGTGGCGTTGCCGAGGATCTTGGTCGGGGTGATGCGGACGACCACTCGTACCTCTTCCGGCGGGGCCTCCAGGTACTCCTTGCCGCCGCCCGGGCCGAGGTATTCCTCGGCGATGCGGACGGCCACCGCGCGGTCGGCGTCCTCGGTAACGGTGGCCGTGCCGCGGATCTCGACGTACAGGTAGGGGTTGGCGAGGTCGAAGACGGTCAGGCCGACGCGTGGGTCGCGGAGTATGTTTCGTTCCTTGCGCCGGCCCTGTTCGGTGGAGATCAGCAGCTCGCCGCCGTCGCGGCTCACCCAGACCACCGAACTCTGCGGACTGCCATCAGGGTTGAGGGTGGACAAGACGGCCGGGTGCGGCACGTCAAGCAGGCTGCGCACGGTGTCGTTCATCTCAAGGGGCATGCCAGGGAGGCTAGTCGGGCTCTCTGGTGCGCCGCACCGGAATACCTTCCCGTCGTGCCAGATCGCCCAGGTGGGACCCTCAGGCCACCCTGCCCGCGCCCAGACCGGTGACCCGAGCGCGAGGCAGTCACGTGATCCGCCGGACACTTATCCGCCGGACAGGCCCTAGCGGCTTGGAACACGGGACACACCGACCAGGACGGTTCCGGTGAGGAAGAGCCCAGCGCCCACTGCCGTGACCGTGGGGAGGGCGTTCCCTGACGGAGTGAGGGTGAAAACACCGAAGAAACAGCAGAGACCGCTCCCCGTCAGCACCTGACCAAGCCCATGGGGCACAGAGCGCACGACCCGGCCTCGCTCCCAGGGATGAATCCACCCGGTGAGAAGCTCGACCACACCACATATCGATACCGCCAGAGAAACCGCGATGAGCGCCCCCAGCCCCACATACTGCATCCCGCCTCCTGGAGGCCATCGTGGCACACCAGCACGCCGGGGCAGGAGTGTCCTGCCGCCGCAGAAGCGGTGAAGCGGTCCTCTCTAGCCCTCGAATGCCCGGCCTTCGTGATCGCCCGGACAAGGCCTAGAAGAGGCCTCCGCGTCCTGCCTGGCGACCGCGTTCGCCTGGGGATGCCGTAGGGGCGCCGTAGGTGTACGCGGTGCGGATGTGTCCGTCCTGGGCGTGGACGATGACCTGCGAGGGGGTGTGCTCCTTGGCCCGCTGGCGTGCGGCGTCGAGCGCGTCCTTCTGCGTCCGGTGCGGCTCGTGCAGCATCCGGCGGCCTTCTCGACCCTCGACCTGCCACTTCACGCCCGCGGCGGCCGCCCGCTCGCCGGACGGTGTCACGTGGTGCACAGTCTGCTTCGCTGCCATGATCCTCGCCTCGCCCTCTCAGGCGGACTTCCGGCGCCGCGACGCCGCCTTCTTCGGAGCCGCCTTCTTGGCCGTCGCTGTCTTCTTCGCGGCGGTCTTCTTGGACGCTTCGGCCTTCTTCTTGGGCGCGGGCATCTCGTGGACGGTGGCATGCGCCCCCGTCTTGCCGCGCGACTTCTTGGCCTTGGCGACGGACGCCCGCAGCGCGGCCATCGGGTCGACGACCTGCCCTGCCGGCGCCTCCTCGACCTCGGCGGGCTTCGGTGCCCGGTGCTCGGCCTTGGCCTCGATGACCCCGTGGAGCGCCTCGGTGTAGTGGTCGGTGACGTCCAGCTCGTCGATCGATTCGACGAGCATCGTGCCCATCGGCGCGAGCGCGCCCTCCACCTTGTCGTCGGTCAGCTCGGTCTCCGGCGGGGTGAGCTCGGCGGGGGAGCGGATCTCGTCACCCCAGTGCAGACGGGACAGCAGCAGCGCATCGCCGAGAGGGCGGAGCAGACCGAGGCGCTCGCGCCCGCGGAGCGCGAACTTGGCGACCGTGGCGACCGCCACCTTCTCGTTGCGCTCGAGCGCGCGGCGGAGAAGGACGTACGGCTTCGCGGCTACCTGTCCGTCGGCGGTCAGGTAGTACGAGCCGGCGCCGTACTGGACAGGGTCGACGGAGGCCCGATCGATGAACGCCACGATCTCGATGGCCTTCGCGGTGGGCAGCGGCATCTCCGCCAGGTCCTGCTCCGTGATCAGGATGACGTGGCCCTTGCTGGCCTCGTAGTCCTTGCCGATCTCGTCCTCGCGGAGCTCCTGGCCGTCGATCTCGCACGTCTTGCGGTACCGGATCCGGCCGCCGTCCTCGACGTGCACCTGGCGTAGGGACACGTCGTGCCCATCCGTAGCAGCTTGGAGCTTGATAGGTACCGTGACCAGGCCAAACGACACCCCTCTGGACCACCGGGGCCGGGGCATCCCTACTCCTCCAGGAGACGTACTAGTTGGCCCACCATGCATCGATGCTGTCCATGCGAAACCGCACCTCCTGTTGACCTGCGGGGTGACGCGGACCCCGGAGCTCGTACGGTGCGCCACTGCTGATCGCCTCCGCCTGCTCGGCGAGGTCGGCGTCGGTGAAGCCGTGGAGCGTACGGTCGGTGAACGCGCGGAGCAGCGGCACGATCTCGGCGACCGGCCAGCCGTGGTGTGAGACGGCGAGCTCGGCATAGGGCGTTGGGAGGGGGCGCCGTATGTGCTCGTGGGGTCGAGCACGAGGTGACGGAACCGAGGCGCACCAGGAGTGCCCGCTCGCCCGGTTCATGCGGCTCTGCGTCGATCATCCGGGCCCGCCTCGGGCCTTGTCCGGGGGAGAGGGCGCGAAGAGTGCGCGGGCGTTGTCGGCGCTTTCTGGCAGAGTCGGGGCGTTCGTCCCGTGGTGGTCGACCGTCACGGCCCGTGTGTGACAGACAGGGACAGGGGAGCATGGTGACGGAGCAGAACGCGGTACTGGCCGATATGGGGACGGCCTCGTGGTCGGCTGAGGACGGCACGGCGTACGAGGTGGCCCTGGAGGGCATCAGCCACGTGGTGGGTGCCTACTCCGGGCTAATCGCCCGGGCTAAGAAGGCGGGCGACATCGGGCGAGTCGCGGAACTGGCCGCCGCGCAGGGCGCGTGGGCCGCCCGGCGCAAGAGCCTGATCCCGGAGGACCGAGCGGGAGTGGACACGGTCACCGGCGAGTCCGCGCAGATGCTGAAGCAGCTGCGGGGCGCGCGGTGACGGAAATCGAACCGCACCCGCCACGCCCTGTCCAAGGCGGAGAACGAGCGGATCGTGTGATCACATACCCCACCCGGGCCGCCACACCGGACAGACGTCTGGCGGCCGGTTGAGTAAGGCTACTGCTCGGCTGAGGCGGATGCGTCGGACATCCTCGTGGCAGAACCGGCAGGCCACCGTCCATGGAAGGTGGTACCCGCGGAAGGCCTCCTCGGACAAAGCCGAGCTCACGTTGCGGAAGGCGTGACGGCAGGCAGCAGCGCGGCGCCGGTTCCCAGGAGCATGGTGCGTCGCCGCACCGCGCGGGAGAGATGTCCGCCCGGATAGGCCTGCGGGACGATCGTCACCCGGACAACCGTGGAGGAAGCGATCCCGCCTCGTCCTGGCTGATCCGTTACTTGCGCGCGTACACCGAGAAGGGGCGCGCCCCTGAATCTTGCCGCACGGCGACGACCAGGTCCTCGTATACAAGCAGGTCTGCCAGCTCGCCCTGTGCCCGGTCCACGTCGACACCGGTGTCGATGCTCTCCTTCTCGTCGCCGGTGGCGGCGTCGAGTACCCGCAGTTCATCGAGGCCGTCGTGCCGGGAGCCGCGGTCGGCGAGAACGGTCACCCGGCCGCTGGTCACGTCGAGGGCGCGCAGACCGCCCGCGATGGCCACGTCCTCCAGCCAGACTTGGCTGCCGCTCGTGAGGTCGAAGGCGACCACGCGGTCCCGGTACGCCTCGCGCTCCCTGCTCTCGGCACCGAGATAGAGCCGCCCGTCCACGACGGCCACGAGGGCCGGCGTGTGTGCCTGGACCGTTCCGTATACGCCGGTGGTCTCGATCCGGCCGGCGGCCTTCCCGTCCGCGGCGAAGGCGAGGAAGGCGCCTGGCTGGCCCTCCGTCGTCCCGCCGGTCTGCACGACCGCCGGCTCGGCGGACAGCAGGGTCAACTGCCCGTCCGCTGCGGGCGTCGTCCGGCCGCCGAGGGGCGCGGTCCACCGCTGGCGGCCGTCGGCCGGGTCGAACGCGGCGAGTCGCAACTCGCTGCGGCCACAGGCGAGTACGGCGACGACCTGCCGCTCGCCGGCGGCGACCTGCTCGGGCACGCAGATCTCGGGTACGGCCGCTGTCCAGCGCGGGGCGCCAGTCCGCAGGTCGAAGGCGCGCAGGGCCTTTGTTCCGGAGACGGCGGGCCGGGCGTTGGGGGTTCGCAGGTCGTCGTCGAGGGCCCACATGTCGTCGGCGTCGCGCAGGACGGCGATCCCGCCACCGACGGCGACCATGTCGGTGAACGTCTCGGTCAGGTCCCCTCCCGGGGTACGGGGCGTGTGCCATCGCTCGCGACCGGTTGTGAGGTCCAGTGCGGCGACGGTCGAGCAGCCTGCGTCCGTCATGCGCCCCCGGGCGATCAGCAAGACGGAGTCAGCCGTCCGGCGGCTGACGGCGCAGATGTGCTCCTGTCCGGGTGTGGCGTACTCCCAGCGGCCCTTCCCCGTTTTTGCGTCGAAGGCGGTGACTGCGTCATAACGGCTGCGTACGAGCATGTCGCCGACGAGCCAGGCCCCGTTGCCGTAGTTCATGGCGCTGCTGTCGACAGGGGCCTCCCAGACGACGCGCAGCGAGCTCCCCAGGGCGGAGCAGCCCGCAGCGAGGCCGACGATGAGGAGCGCGGTGACGGGTGAGAGGAGGGGGCGGAGCCGCCCCGTTCCCTGACGGCCCGACAGTCGCCGCTCCCGCCCCGGCTCCGTGTCGTCGGTCGTGCGCGTTGCCATATGGATCCCCACCCCTGGCTCGAACGGTCGAAGCTCCGTCAGGGTAGGGCACCCCTGATCAACGCAGCGCGGGAAGCCTCCGGCCCGCTAGGGCTTGTCGTCAAAACATCTTGCCGAGACGGTGCGGAAGTCATGCATGATGCGTGCGTGGAACATCTTCCTGTCGACGTGCGCGCTTCGCTTCGACTGTTCGCCTTCTACCTGGCGAACGGCACCATCGACCTTGAGTTGCTCGATGGGTTCGACTACCGCTCGACCGTTTTTCATTCCGGCTCATCGTTGGAGATGGTCTTCGCGATCTATGGCAATGTGCTGCAGGTTGACGCAAACGGCATGGTGCTGAATGACGGGGATGCGCAGTACCGGGCCGCGCAGTGGATTCGGGCGCGCTGCGACCGGAGCTATCGGGTCGAGCCGCCGTTCGAAGCCTGGGAGACCGAACTTCATCTCTGAGGACCAGGCGCTCGTCGTCGGGACATCACGCCCGCATCAAGAGCGCGGCGAGAGCAACGGCTGCCTGGTAGGACTCGGCGGTCTTGTCGTAGCGGGGGCGAGGCCGCGCCACTGCTTCAGCCGGTTGAAGCACCGCTCCACCACGTTGCGCCGCATGTACAAGTCCCGATCGAACGCCGGGCGGGCGCCCGCCGGCGCTTCCCCGACGGTGGCGGTTCGCGGCCAGATCGGCCCGCTCGGGGATGGTGTGCGCGATGCCCCGCCTCCGTAGCCAAGTGCGGATCGCCTTGGAACTGTAGCCCTTGTCGCTGATGACGTGGTGCGGCTGCATCCGGGGTCGTCCCGGCCCGATTCAGGGGACCCGGATGGCATCCATCACAGCGGTGAACTGGGTGCAGTCGTTGGTGTTCCCGCCCGTCAGTACGAACGCGAGCGGACGGCCCGAGCTGTCGCAGGCCAGGTGAATTTTGCTGGTCAGACCATCTCGGTACCGTCCGAGGGCAGGGCTCCGAGCCCCCTCTTTTCGGGCTCCGGCGGCGTGCTGGTGGGCGCTGTCGATGGTGAAGTCGACCGACACCAGCCAGTCGATGTCACCGGCCGCGTCGGCCTGCGCTTGCGCGGTCTGGAGCATCCGCTCGAACGTGCCGTCCGCCGCCCACCGGCGGAATCGGGTGTGGAGACTGGCCCATGACGCGTATCGCTCGAGCACGTCCCGCCAGGCGATCCCGGTGCGGAACTTCCACACGATCCCGTTGAGCACCATCCGGTCATCGAGACGCGGCCGCCCCAGCAAGGTTCTTGGCAGCATCGGCTGCACAAGTTCCCCCCGGCATCGGACAGTTCATGGCAGCGTATCCCCGCCATGATCCACAATCCAAGATCACTTTGACGACAGGTCCTGGCGCTCACGGGCCACAGGAAGCGCTGTGCTCCACAGCCGGAGGTGTGGAGCACATGGGAGGCATACCAGCTACCGGCCTTGTGGAGGCCGCGGGTCACGGCGATGTCGATGGCGGCGCCCAGTTCGACGGTGAACCGAGGGCCTTCGCATTGCTACGCAACCACGGTCACCCCTCGTGGTTCCAACAGGTCTGCGGGGCCGTCCCGGCGAGGGAGGTCGCCGGGACGGCGCGATGTCATCCTGCGGACACAGCAGTCAGCTGAAGCCACCTGGCGGCCTCCGTCAGCTGGCCGCCGGTGCCGGCGGTCGGGTCCGAGATTCCCATGCGGGTCAACCGGCGCCAGATCGCCACCTGACGGGGATCTGGCTCCGCCCCGATCGGCTTGTGCAGGAGCTCCTCGACAAGGCCGGGCGGCGTGCAGTGCTGGCCACTGCCCTGCAGAGAGAACGCGAGCCGAGTCAAGGTCGAGCCGGTGGCCGGTCGGGTGGCTCGCGCCCAGGCAAGAGATCGACGAGGGCGGCCTGAACGCCGCACCACCTCCTGCCGGGCGGGCACATGAAGCCGGCCCTTGGGAGGCGGGGAAGTTCGCATGATGCCGAGCAACTGGGCTCTCCATGGCCACCGGTCGACCCGCTGGCCAGGTGAACGACAGTGCAAGCCGATTGGCCGTGCAGGTCTGTACAACCTTTCGACTTCTCATGCGTCATAGGAGTGTGGTGCACGGTGCACCAGATGCGTCTGAGGGGGAAGCGAATTGCCCTGTCCCGGTGCCACCCGGCGCTTCGTCACTGCCCTCGCCACCATCCTGGCCGTCACGTCCGGCGCGAGCGCCGTGAGCAGCCCGGCAGCCGTGGCCGCCTCGGCCGAGGACGATGTCACGCTCATCCGGCACAGCGTGCCGCCCGTCATCGACATGACCAACCGCCAGTACATCTGGCTGGACTGGGAGCTGTCGGGCGGTACGTGGGCCAAGATCGTCATCCGCAACATCCGCACAGGTCACACGACCACCGACCACATAGGGACTGCCTCGGGTTCGAGCACGTTCCGTCTCTCCTGGGACACATTCGACGCCGAGAGGGGCGACGTCCCCGACGGGGACTACACCTGGACGATCACGACGGAAACGGCTGACGGCACCCCGCTGGACTTCAAGGCATCTGGTTCCTTCAAGCTCGTCCGCCGGCCCGCTGCGCACGACCTCAACGTCAACGGCGCCTTCGACCTCCTCCAGCGGACCGAAGACGGCCGCCTGTACCGCACCGACAGCACGTACTACAGCGGCGAGCTGGAGATGGCCGCTTACCGTCGTGAGTACATCGGCCCGGGATGGCAGGCCTACGACCGGATCGAGGCGGTCGGCAACCTCGGGGGCTCGGCCGTGAGCGACGTCCTGGCCCGAGACGTCTCCGGGGCACTGTGGTTCCACGCCGGCAACGGCAAGGGCGGCTTCTACAGCCGCATCAGGGTAGGCATCGGCTGGCAGATCTACAGCCGGATCACCGGAGGCGGCGACCTGACCGGAGACGGCAGGCCGGACGTCCTCGCCGCTGACAAGGCGGGCGTTCTCTGGCTCCACCCCGGAACCGGCAACGCCACCAGCCCCTTCACCGCCCGCAAGAAGCTCGGCGCCGGCTGGGGCGTCTACAACGACATCACCGCCGTCGGAAACATCGCAGGAGGCCCGGCCGGAGATCTCCTCGCACGCGACACCGCGGGCGTTCTGTGGAGCTACCTGGGCAAGGGCGACGGCACGTTCGCCCCTCGCACGCGCGTAGGCGGCGGCTGGAACACCTACAGTCACCTCATCGCCAGCGGAGACGTCTCCAAGGACGGCCGCCCCGACCTGCTCGCCATCCGCAGCAACGGCGACATGTCGCTCTACCGGGGCACCGGCAATTGGAAGGCCCCACTCCTCAGCGCCCAAACTGTCTGGTCCTACAGCATCGGGTTCGGATTCGACCACGCTGCCTGACCGGCGCCCCGAATCACGCGGTGTCGAGTCCTGAGAGCGACTTGGGCGCCGCCGGTGGGTCATCGAGCGGATCATGCCTGGCTGACCGGCTACCGCCCGCTCAACCACAGCTACGAACGCCACCCCCGCAACTACCTGGCCTTCCTCGGCCTCGCTGCCGCCGTCTGCTGCTACAAGCGACTCGTCCGCCTCAGGGCAGGTCGGTGCAAGGGTCGATAGCCCAGTGGTTGGTCTGCAGGACTCGACCGGCGAAGGGCACGTCTTGCTTGCCGAGGAATCGGAAGCCGAGGGTGCGGCAGATGCCGTTGGACGGGGCGTTGGCTGTTGCGGGGAATGCGTGTATCAGCCCCCACCGGCCGTCGTCGCGGGCCAGCTCAAGCAGCGTGCGGACGCCCTGCTTTCCGAGTCCCCGTCCCTGGTACTCCGGCAGCACCATCCAGCCGATCTCGGAGATGCGCTCGCCGTCTGTGTCGTGGGGCCACAAGGTCACGGTTCCCGCGACCACGTCCAGCTCGGCCTCCTCGGGCACGATCATCTTTGTCCAGTCGGTGTCCGCTGCCACCCGTTGAACATCACGTTGGACCTTTGCCTCCATGCCTTCGCGAGGCAGCGGTCCGCCCAGCTCGGCCATCATGACCGGGTCGCATCGCATCCGGACGTATGCGTCGACGTCGCTGTCTTCAACATCACGTAGCAGCATCTGTGTTGCTCCCTTGTCTTCGGATTTCAGACGTCATGGTGGCGGCGGCTGACTTCGGCCGCGTAGGCCCCCAGTCCCCGGCGGCGGCTCGCTGCCATTTCACGGCGACGGTGATGTCGATGTCGATGCCGAGGGTGCGGGCGAGGGCGGCGGCGGGCAGCTCGGTGGCGAGCTGAAAGAGCGCGGTCGATCGGGCTTCCGCGAGCCGGATGCCCCGGAGGCATCTGGGTCAGTTGTGAGCCGCCTCCGAAGGAGACGCCGCACGCCGTCATGCCCACCAACCAACACCGCCCGGTCGCGCCCGCCGCTCTTGGCAGAGCGCAACGGCGCCGCGTCGGCGTTTCAGTCGGCGTTGTGGGTGCGCAGCTGCTCGGCGGCTTCCTGGTAGGCGTCGGTTGCGCGGGCGAAGTAGTCGAAGAGGACTTCGAGCTGCTCGGGTGAGTAGCCCCTGAGGAGCTGGCCGATCCGCTGCCGGGCCGGGGCCATGACCCGGTCGAGGTCGGCGGGCTTGCCGATCGGTTCGACGATCACCTTGCGGCGGTCTCCGGGGTCCGGGGCCCGGCGCACGTAGCCGGCCTGTTCGAGGCGGTCGATGAGGCGGGTGGTCGGCCCGGTGGTGAGGCCGGTGCGGGTGCCGAGCTCGCCGGGGGTCATCGGGCCGGTCAGTTGAAGGATGTTCAGCGCGTAGAGGTCGGTGGCGCCGAGCTCGCAGGCCTTGGCGCTGGCATGGCCGTGCAGCATCACGGCGCTCAGGTACCGGCGGTAGACCTCACTCGCATCGGATGGCACGGCAGGCGTTGACATGGGCTCCTCCACTCCCTAATCTCTTCCTCAATGAAGAGAAATCTTCAAAGAAGTAACTTCTTCAAAGAAGTTATCATGGAAGGGGAGACCATGAGCACCGTCACCACCACCGAGGCGACCGACCCGACGGGCGAGCCGACCGACCTGAAGAGCGCCCCGACGAGCACCGGGAACGACCGGCGCACCAACCGTCGGCGCACCGTAAAGCGCGCCCTCGGCATCACTGCCCTCACCCTCGCTGTCGCCGCGGCCGGCGGGTACTTCTGGCTGGACGCCACGTCCGACGTCCGCAACCTCGGCCAGACCGACTGCACCGCCGTCACCCCCGCCGTCACCGCCACCCCGGCCGGCACGCCCACCACCGACGATCACCGTGCCGTCTGCGACACCATCCGCGCTCTCACCGACGCCTGGGGCCGGGGCGACGCCACCACGTACGGCGAGCAGTTCACCGTCGACGCCACCTACACCACCTACGTCGGCACCCACTACCAGGGCCGCCGCGACATCGCCGACGCCCACCGCGCCCTGTTCGACGGATTCGTCAAGGACACCAAGCTCACCGACTCCGTCCTCGGCATCCGCTTCTACGGGCCGGACACCGCCGTCGTCACCAGCCGCGGCGACACCTACAAGGGCAGTACGCCCAAGAAGCCGTCCGAGCTGACCAAGACGCAGTCCTACACGCTGGTCCGCCAGAGCGACCACAGCTGGCGCATCGCCGCCTTCCACAACACCCAGCGCCAGAACGTGATGGAGCGGCTCTCCTTCCTCTGGGACTCGGCGACCATGCCCGAGGCCGAGAAGTGACCGACCGGATCCGCCCGCACACCGGCACCCCGCGCCTGCACGTCACCACCACCGCACACCCCACCCCGGAGGACGGCACGATGACCGCCAACCACCACACCACCGACCCCCGCGCGACCGACGCGGCCGCGATCCGCGCCCTGCTGGAGCGCGGCGCCGCAGCCTGGGCCTACGGCGACGGCACCGCGTACGGCGCCTGCTTCACCGAGGACGCCACCGACGTCACCTACGTCGGCACCGTCTACCACGGCGGCGAGGAGATCGGCCGCGCTCACCAGGCCCTGTTCGACAGCTTCCTGAAGGGCACCCGGCTGATCCTCGACATCACCGACCTGCGCTTCTGCGGCACCGACGCGGCCGTGGTCGTCACCCGCGGCGACGTCCGCAAGGGCGGCACCCTGGAGCAGGACGGCAAGCAGGGCAAGCTCGCCACGTACACGGTGGTGCGCGAGGCCGACGGCCGGTGGCGGATCGCCGCCGTCCAGAAGACCCAGCGCAAGCCCCTGATGGAGGCCGTCTCCTTCCGCTTCCAGCCGGCCACCCGACCCGCCGCGAACTGAGACGCAGCCGTCATGACCACCACCCGGCCGACCGCCGCGACACCCCGGCCGTCCGACACCGCCCACCGCCCCACCGCCCTGGTCACCGGAGCCAGCGCCGGCATCGGCCGCGCCTTCGCCCACCACCTGGCCGCGAGCGGCCACCGGGTGATCGCCGTCGCCCGGAACGAGGAGCGACTCCAAGCACTGATGGCCGAACTCGGCCCCGGCCACGACCACCTGGCCGCCGACCTCGGCGACCCCGACGGCCTCCACAAGGCCGCCCAACTCCTCGCCGACCGACGCGTCCACCTCCTGGTCAACAACGTGGGCACCGCCACCACCGGCCCCTTCGCCACGACCCCACTCACCCACGCCCACGAGATGCTGCGCCTCAACTGTGAGGCCCTCGTCACCCTCTCCCACGCCTTCCTCGCCCAGGCCCGCCCCGGCGACGCCCTGCTGAACGTCTCCTCCACCCTTGCCCACACCCCGCTGCCGGACCTCGCCGTCTACAGCGCCACCAAGGCGTTCGTCACCGCCTTCTCCGAGGCACTCTGGTCCGAGCACCGGGCATCCGGCATCCACGTCCTCGCGCTCTGCCCGGGCATGACCGCCACCGAGTCGCAGTCGCACGACGACGCACCGGCCGCCTTGGTGCAGACCCCCGAACAGGTCGTCGCCACCGCCCTACGCGCCCTGCGCCGCCGCAGCCGCCCCACGGTCGTGCCCGGCACGGCCAACCGCCTCCTCCTCGTCGCCGCCCGCACCCTCCCCCGCCACCGCATCCTCACCGCTCTCGCCCGCACCTGAACCACCCGCACACACGAGAAACAGGCCGGATCTCCGAGCAGCCCAAGACACCGGCCGAGCGGTAGTCCGGCAGGCCGCCGCGGAGGCGACGGCACCATCCCAAGGCGCTCCCCTGCCGCTGTCCTCGTACCGGTCGCCCCAGTATGTGACGTCGGCGAGCCCGCTGGCCGGCGCTGCTCGGCATCGAATGGGACCAAGGCGATCGCTCGATCAGACACCGCGGTGAACGGGACCCCGGACAGGTCCATCCAGTCACGCTCGAAGCTGACGAGGCGGGCGGGATGGTGTTGCGATGGACCATCCCGCCCTACGACTTCGATGGCGAAAACGAGTGACGAGCCCAGCTCTGGGGATCCGCCACCGTGGTGAGACTGATCAACCCCGACAGGTGGTGAGACAGATCCGGGAGCCCCAGGTCACAGCGGTGACGTGTGCCGCCAGCCGCTAGATCTACAGTCCCAGGCTATGCAGCCCCGGCTCGTGATCGCACTCCTGGCTGCGCGCGGGAAGGGGTGCGCGGTGGGCCTCGCCGGGATTCGAACCCGGGTTTCCGATTCCGGGCGAACCGGAGACCGGTGTCCTTGGCCGCTGGACGACGAGGGATGTGCCGTACGGGCCGGGCTGAAACGGCGCACCAGGGTTCCTGTGTCAGGGGCCGGTGACGCGGACCCAGAGCTCGTACTGTGCCCCGCTGCTGATCGCCGGGCACGCTCCCGCTCCTGACCGACCGTGCCACCACCGACCCCCACGAAGACCCCCGTCGGGCTGCGCTCCAGCTGCTGGCGCAGGCGTTTCTCGACTCGTCTAAGACTCCTGCGGTCCTTCAGGATCGGGCCCGGAGTGAACCTGAACCGGCACTGCGTCCAGGGGCATTTCAGGAGTGGGCTGCCGCCATCTCCGAAAGCGAGGTGTACGAGGTAGGGAGGTGTGCTCTCGAAGATGCGCACCCCGACGTCAGAGCCGGCGGGGCGTGGATCCTTGCCCTCGGGTGTCCAGAGGTCCCCGAGGCCAGAGCGGTGCTCCGTGAACGGGCCGTTTCAAGGCTGCGTCGGATACTTCGTGAGGCCACTGTGCCGTCTGGCCGAAGGGTGGCGGCCGCGTAGGGTCGACGGCATGGCTGACAGGTTCGACGTAGCTGCTAGTCCGCAGGCAAGTGTGGATTCGGCATGCCGTCATCGGTCATGTGCGCCCGCTGCCAGATCCTGTTCCAGCTGAACGGGATCTCCGGCACGAACCAGTGGCGCTGCCCGCACGGACGGCTGAGGGAGCGCCCTGGCGACAGGCGCAGTAGGCCGCCCGCGTCGAGCGTGCCTTCGCCCTCCTGCACGGGTTCCGCCGCCCGCGGATCCGTTGGGAGATCCGCGACGACATTCACGGAGCCTTCCTCGTCCTGGGATGCGCGCAGTCATCTGGTGGCGACGCTTGTCACAGCTGACCTGTCCTGTCTCAGCCGATGTGAGGCAGGACGGGGCCTGTGACCGGGTGTGCCTCGGATTGAGTGAGACGGCGGGCAGGCCTTGTCTCGATCCAGGTGGGGCGACTGAGGCGGGTCAGGCACGCGAAGGGACTCTCTCGCAGATCTTGTGACGCTGCCTGTTCAGGCCCACATAACTGGGCGGTGACCGGAGAGCATCGTGCGCTTTGGTGGGTCAGTAGTGGTGGCCGGGCCAGTGCGGGTCCTCCCAGCGGTCGGGTCCGGTGACACCGAGCAGCCGTATCCGGTGAAGGAGGTCCTCCGGTGCGCCATGGGCACGGAGCCGGGCAGGCGCGTGGCGGACGAGCCAGGAAGTCAGCTCGGCGCGCATTTCCTCCTCGTTCTCCCAGGCTCGCCAGGGAAGTTGGTCGCCGAGCAGTTCGTACTCCCAGTGGGCTGCCGCCGCGGCCAGGTGTCGGTCGGCCACAGGGCCGCTCAGTGCTTCCCAGGTGTTGAGCCACGGGCTCAGGGTGCCCGTGGCCTCCGCATTCAGGACGAGGAGGTCATGTGCGGGTACGACGGGATCCGGATCCGTGAGCGTGTACGCCCACCAGGCATTGAGGAATTCGCCCACTGCGGCGGTCTGCTCGGCAGGCCACCCCTGCCAGGAGGCGAGTGCGAACGAGAGTCCGACCCTCTCCATGCCGAAGTGGGGCTCGATGACGCCGCTGACGAGGGCCGAGGCGAACTGGGGCAGGATCCGGCGCAGCACGGATGCCTTGTCTGTCCAGTCGGTGGCCTGCCATGCGCGTTGCAGGAGATCAAGGTCCAGCTCCGTGTCCGCCACCTTGAGTTGCGCGAGGTCTTCCGCGCTGCCCCAGTGGCACTCGCAGTTGAACTCGTCGGGGCGAGCAGTCATCCCGCGGAAGGTGACGGCCAGGCCGCCCAGCGCGGCCCCGAGACGAAGTCGTGCGCGGGACTGATCGAGGTTCATCACGGGCGTTCGCCTTTGGGGACTCCGGGAGCTTGCGCCAGCCGAAGATCACTAGCCTACCGGGCCAGGATCCCGGCCGTCATCAGCATGACGGACGGCCTGCTGCCCGACACCACCCCACGACGAGGAACCGACCCCAAAGAGTCATTCCGTGAGGAGTTCTCAGCGCTCCCCGCCCTGATCACGGTGGCCCTTGCTGGGAAACTCGCCCCGCGGGACACCTTTCTCCTCGCTGAACGCCTGCCCGGACGTCCCCGCCCTGGCAGCCTCGACGGCGCCCTCGCCACCACCACTCGCCACCACTCAGGTCGCTGCCTTGGAGCTGCACCGCCTCCACGTCCGCCACGACATGCGCTTGTGCAGGGTTGACCGTCACGGCGGCCCGAGCGGGGCTGGCCCGGCCCCGCTCAGGCCGAGCGGGGCCGGGCCGGGCCGGGCCGGGGGCCCGGTCCGCCGTCTTCCTCTGCCAGGCCGGGGGACCGGCGGGGGCCGGGCGGAGGAGCCGTGTCGTACCTCCGTGGTACTCATGCCTCATGAGCCAGTTCCGCGACTTCAACTTCAAGCTGCTTGTCATCGAGGAGCTCATGTACGGCCTCGAGCCGCTCCTCCCGGTCTACGACCTGCCCGCGCGGCTGGCCGAGCGGGGGATCGGCGACCCCGCGTCCTACGTCCTGGCAAACGGCCTCCATACGGAGGCGCTGGCGGAGTCCCGGGCCCATTTCGAGGCCCTGGAGATCCCGGCCGAGCTCCTCGCCCGCGTCGAGGAGCTGTGCTTCGACGCCGGGGCGGACGTCTTTAGGCACTGTGCCCCCGCCTGGGACGGCGAGGACGACCTGTTCGACGTCCGCTCGCTCGACGACCTCGCCCTGCTGCCCAACCTGCGGGAGGTCACCTTCGTGGAGGACGGCGTCCTGGCCGTGCTGGACGCGGCGGAGGTCTTCGCCGCGCGTGGCATCGACACCGACTGATCCCCTCACCCCTCCGCCGCCCGCCCGCCGCCCCGGTACCCGTGTCGTCGCCCGCCGCCCCGGCGGGGTCTTCAGGGGCCTGCCGGGGTGGGGAGGGCCGCGCACTGCCGTCACGCGGACGCTTCCAGCGCTTACGTCTGCGCCGGCAGCCCGACGGCCTCGAGCGGTGACTGCGTCAGCCCCAGGGTGTAAACCCGTGGGCCAATGCCCTCACGTCGCAATCAAACGGTGGGCGGATGCTGCGCGGGAGGGTCGCGTGACAGCGTTCCTGTGTGCCCACGGACACCCCGTCGCGGCACGGTTGACGATCCGTCACCACGGGAGGCTCCATGACCACCACCACGTCGTTCATCAGCAGTAAGGGCATGACACGCCGCGGCATACTGGGAGCCGCGCTGGCCGCCGGTGCCGCTCTGCCGCTTGCCGCCGCTGCCGGCCCCGCGTGGGCCGACCAGGCCGCCCCCGCCCCCACCCCCGCCGCGTCGCGGCTCGTGTTGCCCGGGCCGACCGGGCCGTACCCGGTGGGCATGGTCCAGCTGCACCTTGTCGACCGGTCGCGTCCGGACGGCATCGCGGGCCCGGGGCACTTCCGCGAGCTGATGGCCACCCTCTGGTACCCCGCCCGGAACGTCGAGCGGTACCCGGTGGCGCCCTGGATGCCGGCCGGCGCATTCCAGGCGTTCCTCGCCGACGTGGGGTTCAGCGAACTGGCCTCCCTGGGACCGCTCACCGCCGGTCACGTGGGTGCTCCGGTACGGCGGTCGGGCCGGCGGCTGCCCGTCGTCGTGTTCTCGCACGGCGCGCGCAGCCACCAGGGCGACCACACCGTCATGGTCCAGGAGCTCGCCAGCCACGGGTACGCGGTGGTGACGGTGGCTCACCAATACGACACGTACACCGAGTTCCCCGACGGCCGCGTCGCCGTCCCGCTCCGCGATAGGCCGGCACCGACGTTCCCCGGGGACTTCGCCGCCGACCTGCGTTTCGTCCTCGACTGCGTCGAGGAGCTCGCCGCCGGGCGCAATCCCGACGTCGAACACAAGGAGCTGCCGGCCGGGCTCCTCGGCTCCCTCGACCCGCGGCGCATGGGCGCGTTCGGCTGGTCGAAGGGCGGGACGGCCACCGCCTGCGCCACGCTCGCGGACGAGCGTATCCGGGCCGGGCTGAGCCTCGACGCCCCGATGCAGATGAACCCGCCCTTGACCGGCGACCTGCACCGGCCGTTCATGATGATGTCCGCCGAGTTCACCCGGGCCACGGATCCCGAGGCCGCCGCGTTCTGGTCGCACCTGCGGGGCTGGCGGCTGAACATCCAGGCGCAGGGCGCCGCCCACATCTCCTACGGTGACAACGAGGCACTGTTCCCACAGGTGGCGAAGCTGTACGGATGGAGCGGGCAGCAGCTTCAGGAAGTGATCGGCACCCTCGATCCCGACCAGGCGGTGAAGATCCAGCAGGCGTACCCCCTCGCGTTCTTCGACGAGCACCTGCGCCACCGCCGGGGACACCTGCTCGACGGGCCGTCCCCGGCCTTCCCGGCAGTGACGTACCTCCCTTGAGCGATGGTCTGCGGGGGAGTGCCGGCGGAGGCGTGTCCTCTGCTCGTCAGCGGTGCGGCCCCAACGACCTCGTGGCCACATCGACAGGCAGTGACGTGACGGGCTGGTGCCGACACGAGTGACGAACAGCCATGTCATCCGCACGCCGACCCGTCAGGCAGGTCCGTCGAATGCCCGGATTGGCGGTCCCCGTCGGAGGTCAGTCGAGGGCGGGAGCCGCGTCGACTGCGGCGAGGGCCCGTGGGGTCACGGTGCGCAGGAACGGGACGATGGTCAGGAGGGTGGCGAGGGTGAAGACGGCGAAGGCGGTGCGGATGCCGAGCCATTCGGCCAGTACGCCGACCAGGCCGGCGCCGAGCGGCATCGCGCCCCAGCTGAAGAGCCGCGCCGCGGCGTTGTAGCGGCCGAACATGGCGTCGGGGACGAGGCGCTGGCCGATGGTGCGGGAGTTCACCGTCCACAGGATGCCGCCCATGCCTCCGAGGAAGGCGCCGGCGGCCATGAAACGGGTACGCGCCGACTCGGCCGAGCAGAGCGAGCTCGATGATGAGCTGGACCGGCGTCTTGCGCGGGTGGAGCGCCCGTGAGCGAAGCGATGCCATCGTGCTGGACGAGTCGGCGATGGCGGCGGCCGGGGAGGGTAACGTGCTGGCCTTCCGGCTGATCCACCGTGCGCACGCCGATACCGGCTGGTTCCTCTACGCCCCCTCGTGCGCGCTCGTCGAAGCTGACCGAGACCGCCCCGGCACCGCCGAGCACTTGGCCGCTTTGCCGGGCATCACCGTCCTGGACCTGGACCTGGACTTGGACCTGGGCCTGGACTTGCCCGCTGCGCTGGCCGTGGCGAAGCAGGAGACGTGGGCGGGCCGCCGTACGGAGCGAGGTGGGCGACAAGGGTGTGCCCGCGGCTTCGGAGGCCTCGATTAGTGGTCCGCCAAGGGCGCCGTCGCCGCACTGAGGTCGGGGGACGCGTCAGGTGGATTCCTCCGCAGCGGGCGGTGCCCTCTTGACCCCGGTGGTGTCAGCAACTAACTTGCGGTCGACGTGGACCCACCACGACCGAGAGGAGGCGACCAGCGGATGTACACCGCCACTGATCTGAGTCGCCTCGCCCACAGCACAATCTGGGTGCCGGGTCGTATCGCGCACGGCTGCTGACTCGCCGTTCTGACGTGCCCTTCCGTGGCACCTTCTGATCTTCCTTTCACCACCTTCTGGCACGTCGCTGTCACGTGCCCCTTCGAGCCCGCCTCCGGCATGTGGCGCCCCTGAACACAGAAAGCTGCCTGAAATTGGCGAACATGATGAACCGACCGATCGCGCACCGAAACGAAGGCCCGTCATGGTAGGGGCGCGGATCACGGTCAACGGGAAAGAAACACCCCTCGCTCCGGCCTCATCCCACACCACCGTGCTGGATTTCCTGCGCGCGCGTGCGCTCACCGGCTCGAAGGAGGGCTGCGCCGAGGGCGAGTGCGGTGCCTGTTCGATCCTGGTGGCCCGTCCTGGGGTGCACAAGCCCACCGACTGGGTGGCGGTCAATGCCTGTCTGGTGCCAGTCGCGGCACTCGACGGTCAGGAGATCATCACCTCCGAGGGACTCGCCACCGCCGGCGAACCCGGAACGCCGCCCACCCTGCACCCGGTGCAGGAGGAGATGGCGGTCCGTGGCGGTTCGCAGTGCGGCTACTGCACACCGGGATTCATCTGCAGCATGGCGGCCGAGTACTACCGGCCCGACCGCTGCGCGCACGAGGACCCGGCCGGGAGCACCGACGCCGAGCACGGTCCGAACGGCTTCGACCTGCACGCACTGAGCGGCAACCTCTGCCGCTGCACCGGCTACCGCCCGATTCGCGATGCCGCGTTCGCCGTCGGCGCGCCGACCGACGAGGACCCCTTGGCACGGCGTCGCGAACAGGATCCGCCCGCCCCGGTCGCCACCGAATATGCCCCGGGCGAAGGGGTGTTCCTCCGGAGGGGCACCCTCGCCGAGACGCTGCGGGTGCTGCGCGAGCGGCCGGACGCGGTGGTGGTCGCCGGATCCACCGACTGGGGTGTCGAGGTCAACATCCGTTCCCGCCGGGCGGATTGCGTGGTCGCGATCGACCGGCTGTCCGAACTCCGCGAGCTGCGCGTCGAATCCGGGCACATCGAGATCGGGGCGGCGTTGACGCTCACCGAGATCGAGCGCCGTCTGGACGGGAGGGTCCCGCTGCTGGCGGAGCTGTTCCCGCAGTTCGCGTCCCGGCTCATCCGCAACGGTGCGACCCTCGGCGGCAACCTGGGCACCGGCTCCCCGATCGGTGACGCCCCGCCGGCGCTGCTCGCGCTGGAGGCCTCGGTGGTGCTTGCCGACGCCGACGGTGAGCGCGAGCTCCCTCTGGCGGAGTACTTCACCGGCTACCGGCAGAGCGTGCGTCGCCCCGGCGAGCTGATCCGGGCCGTGCGCGTGCCGCTGCCGCTGTCGTCGGTCACGGCTTTCCACAAGATCGCCAAGCGGCGCTTCGACGACATCTCCAGCGTGGCGGCCGCCTTCGCGCTCGACGTCGAGGACGGGACCGTACGCAAGGCACGCATCGGCCTGGGCGGTGTGGCCGCCACCCCGATCCGCGCCCTCGCCACCGAGGCGGCGCTGGAGGGCGAGCCGTGGACGGCCGAGACCGTCGAGGCCGCGGCCGGGGTGCTGCGGGGCGAGGGCACGCCGATGGACGATCATCGGGCCAGCTCCCTCTACCGCTCCGCGATGCTCGGCCAGAGCCTGCTCAAGCTGTACGCCCAGACCACCGAGGCGGTTTCCTCATGAGCCATCTGTCCGAGCGCCCCGAGAATCCTGTCGTCGGCGTCTCGATGCCGCACGAGAGTGCCTTCCAGCACGTCACCGGCACCGCGCTCTACACCGACGACCTGGTCCACCGCACCAAGGACGTCCTGCACGCCTACCCGGTCCAGGTCATGAAGGCCCATGGCAGGATCACCGCGCTGCGCACCGAGCCGGCCCTCGCCGTGCCCGGCGTGGTCCGCGTGCTGACCGGCGCCGACGTGCCCGGCGTCAACGACGCCGGGATGAAGCACGATGAACCGCTCTTCCCCGACGAGGTCATGTTCTACGGCCACGCGGTCGCCTGGGTGCTCGCCGAGACCCTGGAGGGGGCCCGGCTCGGTGCGGCGGCCGTCGAGGTGGAGATCGACGAGCGGCCCTCCCTGATCAGTCTGCGGGACGCGATCGCGGCGGACAGTTTCCACGGTGCCCGGCCCGTGATGGTGACCGGCGACGTGGACGCCGGCTTCGCCGACTCCGCCCACGTGTTCACCGGCGAGTTCCAGTTCTCCGATCAGGAGCACTTCTACCTTGAGACACACGCGGCGCTGGCCCATGTCGACGAGGCCGATCAGGTGTTCGTCCAGAGCAGCACCCAGCACCCCTCCGAGACCCAGGAGATCGTGGCGCACGTGCTCGGCCTGCGCAGCCACGAGGTGACCGTGCAGTGTCTGCGGATGGGTGGCGGCTTCGGCGGCAAGGAGATGCAGCCCCACGGGTTCGCTGCCGTCGCCGCGCTCGGTGCCAAGCTGACCGGCCGGCCGGTTCGGCTGCGGCTCAACCGGACCCAGGATCTGACCATGTCCGGTAAGCGGCACGGTTTCCACGCCGCCTGGAAGATCGGTTTCGACGCCGACGGCCGCATCCAGGCCCTGGACGCCACCCTGACCGCGGACGGCGGCTGGAGCCTCGATCTGTCCGAGCCGGTGGTGGCCCGTGCGCTGTGCCACATCGACAACACCTACTGGATTCCGCACGCGCGCGTCACCGGACGCATCGCCAGGACCAACAAGGTCTCCAACACCGCCTTCCGCGGCTTCGGCGGCCCGCAGGGCATGCTGGTGATCGAGGACATCATGGGCCGGTGCGCGCCGCTGCTCGGCCTGGACCCGGCAGAGCTCCGCGAGCGCAACTTCTACCGGCGGGGTCAGTCCACGCCGTACGGACAGCCGGTCGTTCACCCGGAGCGGATCTCCGCCGTCTGGGACCAGGTCAAGGCGGACGCACGCGTCTCCGAGCGCGAGCGTGAGATCGCCGCCTTCAACGCCGAGCACCCGCACACCAAGCGGGCGCTCGCCGTCACCGGCCTCAAGTTCGGGATCTCGTTCAATCTCACGGCCTTCAACCAGGCCGGCGCGCTGGTGCTGATCTACAAGGACGGCTCGGTCCTGATCAACCACGGCGGCACCGAGATGGGCCAGGGCCTTCACACCAAGATGCTGCAGGTGGCCGCGACCTCGCTGGGCATCCCGCTGCACAAGGTGCGGCTCGCCCCGACGCGCACCGACAAGGTGCCCAACACCTCCGCCACCGCGGCCAGTGCGGGGGCCGATCTGAACGGTGCGGCGGTGAAGAACGCCTGCGAGCAGTTGCGCCAGCGGCTGCTGCAGGTGGCCGCCACCCAGCTGGGGACGAGTGCCTCCGACATCCGGATCGTCGAGGGCGTCGCGCGCGCTCTGGGCAGCGACGCGGAGCTGGCCTGGGACGACCTGGTGCGCACCGCGTACTTCCAGCGGGTCCAGCTGTCGGCGGCCGGTTTCTACCGGACCGAGGGGCTGCACTGGGACGCGAAGACGTTCCGGGGCTCACCGTTCAAGTACTTCGCCCATGGGGCTGCCGCAGCCGAGGTGGAGGTGGACGGTTTCACGGGCGCCTACCGCATCCGGCGGGTGGACATCGTGCAGGACGTCGGCGACAGCCTGTCCCCGATGATCGACATCGGTCAGGTCGAGGGCGGTTTCGTGCAGGGCGCGGGCTGGCTCACGCTGGAGGACCTGCGCTGGGACTCCGGTGATGGCCCGCACCGCGGCCGGCTGCTGACCCAGGCCGCGAGCACTTACAAGCTGCCGAGTTTCTCGGAGATGCCCGAGGAGTTCAACGTCACGCTGCTGGAGAACGCCACCGAAGAGGGCGCGGTCTACGGGTCCAAGGCGGTCGGTGAGCCTCCGCTGATGCTCGCGTTCTGTGTGCGCGAGGCACTGCGGCAGGCCGCGGCCGCGTTCGGGCCGGGCGGGGTCGGTGTCGAGCTGGCGTCGCCCGCGACGCCGGAGGCGGTGTACTGGGCGATCCAGGCGGCTCGGCACGGCGATCCGTCCCGCAACGGGCACGCCGGGGACGGGCCGACCGGGGACGAGCAGGCCGCCGACGGCCGGCTCCGCACCGACGCGGAAGCGCTGAGCGGTGCCTGACATGACGTGGGTCGCCGCGGTCGCGCGGTTGCGGGCACGCCGGGAGTCCGGCGTGCTGGTGACCGTCGCGACCGTGCGCGGCCACGCCCCGCGCGACGCCGGTGCGAAACTCGTCGTCGGACAGACCGAGACCTGGGGCTCGATCGGTGGCGGAAATGTCGAGGCCGTCGCGATCGACCGGGCCCGGGAGATGATCGCCGCGGCCGGGCCGGAACCGGAACTGATCGACTTCGCGCTGAACGACAAGGTGGTCAACCGGCACGGCGTGCAGTGCTGCGGCGGGACGGTCCTGGTGCTACTCGAACCGCTGCCGGTGGTACAGGCAGTGGCGATCTTCGGCGTTGGGCATGTCGGGCTGGAACTGGCGCGCATCCTGGCACGCCAGGACCTCGACCTCCATCTGATCGACACCCGCGCCGGCATGCTCACCAAGGACCGGCTCGCCGTGCTGGCGGACGCTGTGGCGCAGGTACACGTGCATCACACGCCGCTGCTGCCCGAGGAGGTACTGGAGGAGCTGCCGCACGGCACCCACGTCCTGATCATGACCCATGACCACGCCGAGGACGCCGCTCTGTGCGACGCCGCCCTGCGCACATCCCGTCTCGGCTCGGTCGGGCTGATCGGCTCGGCGGCCAAGTGGGTGCGGTTCCGCAAGCGCCTGGTCACCGAGGGCGGTCACGACGACGCCACCATCGACCGGATCAAGACGCCGATCGGGCTGGGCGACATCACCAGCAAGGAACCCGCGACGATCGCCGTGAGCGTCGCCGCCGATCTGCTGCGCACCTTCGAGGCCGAGGGGAACTGACGGTAGGGGGAGAGGGGCGGTGCCGGGCGTCGCGAGCCCGGTCTGCTCGGCGTGTCACCCGTCAGTCCCTTGGTCTCGCTTCTTGGGCTCGGCGTCCGGCGGGGCGGCCCAGGCGACGAGTGCGGAGACGGAGCGTTCCGCCGGCTCGCCGTTCAGCTCGGGGTGCACGAAGAATCCCCCCTCCTCCGCCGGCTTCGCCTCGTCGGCGGGCAGGGGGTTGGCCTCTCTGCTGGGGGCCATAGGACGCGAGGCAACGCGCCCAGTGGCGCGTACATCGTCCTGCGTGCCGGGGAACGACGTGCGGGGTTTGGTTGCGGCGGCGGTGGGGCGGATTTCCGGAGTGGGAGGCCGCGCCACTGGTCATCGGGAATCCGCAGCGAATGGCTGTCTGGGACGCCGCGAAGGCTTTGGCGAGGCTGTAGGCGCTCTCGCCCTTTCGGTAGCGCTGACGGATCTCTTCCGTCGGTAGATCTCGTGGCCCTCTGCGCTGCGAGGGGGGAGATCCGCCCGCGGGGACGGATCACGTCCTGCGGGATGCGCCGTCGGATGGTCGGGGAGTGAACCCCATAGCGCAGCCCCAGAGCGGTCAGCGACTCACAGCCGCATAGCGTTGGATGATCTCCCTTTCAGGTAGACGGTCAGCGACACGTCTGCCGGCCAGTGCCGCGGTATCACTGCGGGAGCGCCGCAGTTGCCGGGGGAATCGCGACCAGACCTTGGATGTGGTGATGCCGAGAGCGGACGCGACTTCAGCGGCGGACATCCCTGATCGGTACAGCTGGACGACCTGGAGGCGCAGCTTCCTGGCGTCGAGAGATTCCGGCCGGTTCTTGTGGCGCTGCCGGGCCGCGTCGACCGCGCTTCGTCGTTCCCCGGGCGGAAGCTGCCGCTGCACAGTGGTCTTGCTGATCCCCAGCTCCATGGCCACTGCGCGAATGCTGATCCCTTCTCGATACCGACGCCTGATGAGGCCGGCGACTTCGGCCGTGACCATCTCCCGCTCCCTCCCTTGGCCACCGGGGCAACGAGGATGAGCGGCCTGAGGTTGCTCGGCGCTCCTGAAGGTCACCCCCTGAACCGGGAGTCCCACAGTCATGCAGCTCGTCGCCGAGTACAGCGAGCGCCGGCACTGCGGAGGGCGCCTGGAGTCGTGTGGGGTGCGACACGCCAGTCGGGCGTGTGGTGTAGCCTGCCCGTCCCCACTGCCGGCCTGTTGCGCGTCGCGACTGGCGGCGTTGGCCCCCACGGCCCACTGACAGTTGGGACACGGTCCTGACAGAAGAGCTGCTTGGCCGGTGTACGGGAACCTGGCGGCGCTGAGCAGCCTTGCCCCTGCCCCAGGGGGCAGGGCTCAGCGTCCGGCCATGAATGCGTCTCACCGTCTCGTACGCCTGGTCCGCCGCCCCGATGGATTGCCGACTCCGGACGACTTCACCCTGGTACAAGCGCCCATACCCCGGCCTGAGGCCGGCCAGGTACTCGTCCGGAACACCCATTTTCTCGTCTTCCCGGGCTTGCGCACCCTAATCGGGGGCGAGACACGCGATGTCCCGCTGCCGCCCCTGCGCCCTGGCGACACCCTGTTCGGCCCCGCGATCGGCGAAGTGGTCGACGGGCCGCTGGAGAAGGGGCGGCTGGTACTGCACCTTCAGGGGTGGCGGGAGTACGCGACGCCTGCCGCCACCGAGTGCCGGCTGCTGGACGGCGCCCTGCCTGACCCGGTGGCCCATCTCGCCCAGGGCTCCGCGGCGTACGGCGCGCGCTGACCCGGCTGGCCGAGGTCGAGGAGGGAGACACCGTGTTCGTGACCGGCGCCGCCGGAGCCGTGGGCACCATGGCGGGCCAGATCGCCCGACTGTTGGGCGCCACCCGGGTGATCGGCGGTGCCGGCTCACCGCAGAAGGCTCAGCGACTTGAGCGGGAGCTGGGCTATGACGCCACCTTGCTGCGCGGAGCGGGTTTTCTCGGCCAGCAACTCGCCCAGGCGGCGCCGGACGGCATCGACGTCGTCCTGGATACCGTGGGCGGTGAGTTGCTGACGGCCGCTGTCCACGCAGCGAACCGTGGCGCCCGGATCGCCCTGGTAGGCGCGTTGGACGGTCAGCTGTCCCCGGACCGAGCGGGTGGGAATGCACCTGCCGTGCTCGACACCTACCGTCTGCTGACCAGAGGCATCACGATCGCCGGCTACAACGGCGTGGACCGCCCGGACGTTGAGGCCGAGTGGGAGACCTGCTTCGGGCACTGGCTGCGGGTCGGAGACATCCACTTCCCGTACACCCCGGTCCTCGGAATGCAGCGCACCCCGTGCACGAGCCCCACGTGGCCGCCCTTCGAGAGCCATGCCGCCATGCGTTCGAACTCGGGAGGTTGAAACAAGGTATAGGCACCTAGGGACAGCTGAAAGGGCGTGCGGATCAGGACGCGGAGGCGCTGGTCGCCGCGGGTGTGCCGGCCAGGATCGTCTCCTCCACCGCTTCGTATCGCATGCGCTGGTCGGCCGGGTCGCGTTCGTGGAGCACCGTGCCGAGCCAGCCTGCGAGGAAGCCCAGTGGGGCCGAGAGGATGCCCGATGTGGTGAACGGGAACCAGTTGAAGTCCTGGTCCGGGAAGATCGCCTGGGGCGATCCGGACACCAGGTTGCTGCCGGTCATGAGGATGAACGCGGAGGCGCTGCCCACGATGAGGGTGCAGAGCAGTCCCGTACGGGAGTAGCGGCGCCAGAAGAGGCTGTAGATGAGGGCCGGTGCGACCGCGGACGCGCCGATGCAGAACGACAGGGTGAGCAGTGCCTGAAGGTTCAGATGCCGTGTACCGGCGGCGATCGCGATCGCCACGAACCCGACGCCCGCCGCGGCGGTCCGGGCGATGGCCATCTCTGTGGAGTCCTTCAGTTGCGCCTTGCGGCGCAACCCGTGCGTGATGAGGTCGTGCGCCAGGGTGTTGGCGCAGGCGAGGGTGATCCCGGCGACCGAGGCCAACAGGGTGAGGAAGATGGCTGTTGCCACAGCCGTGAACAGAAGTGTCTCGACGGTCGTCTGGTCCGTGCCCATGACGGCCTGGCTGACCATGAGGAACGCTGTCTTGCCCTGCGGGTCGCCGGCGACGATCCCCTGGTGGCCGACGATCGCCGCCGCGCCGAAGCCGATGACGGCGATCAGCAGACAGGTCACGACGACGATGGACACGGCCCAGGACATCGAGCGCCGCACGGCTGCCGCGCTGCGCGCGGTGAACATGCGCATGGTGATCTGCGGCAGCACCGCGGCGCCGAGTACGACCGTCAACTGAGTGCTGATCATGTCGAGCTCGTTGCCGCCGAACTGCAGACTGGAGGCGAGATAGGCGTCTCCCGCCCCGCTGCCGCGCTTGGCGGCGTTCAGCAGGGAGGGCAGGCTGAAGTCGAAGCGGTTGAGAATGAGCGCGGCGATCGCGAGGGACGCGCCGAGCAGGGTGACGGTCTTGACGATCTGGATGAAGGCGGTGCCCTTCATGCCGCCGATCGCCGCGTACGCGATCATGAGCAGGCCCAGGAACACGATCGCCCCGGTCTTGAAGCCGTCGGAGTCGAAGCCGAGGACGACGGAGAGGAGATCTCCGGCGCCCGCGAGTTGGAAGATCACGAGCGGCAGCAGTGCGGCGAGGGTGACCGCGGCCGTGGTGATCCGCACGGCGGGGCCGGGTAGACGCCGGGTGAAGACGTCGCCGATCGTGAACCGGCCGGCGTTACGCAGCGGTTCGGCGAGCAGGAACATCATCAGGACCAGCGAGAGCGCGGTGCTCAGGGCGAGGGTGACGCCGTCGTAGCCGACGAGCGCGATGATGCCGATGGTGCCGAGCACGGTGCCGGCGGAGATGTAGTCGCCGGCGATCGCGAGGCCGCTCTGCACGGGGGAGAGCGAGCGGTAGCCGGTGTAGAAATCGCCCAGGTTGTCACGATCGGGTCCGGTCATCACGCACAGCAGCAGCGTGACAGTGATGACCGCGATGAACGCCATCAGCGACATGGTCTGGGCCTCGGAGCTGAAGCTGGTCATGCGCGCGCACCTCCGGTGGGCTGCTGCCACACGGGACGTCCGGAGCGGCTCTGGCGTTCTGGCCGGGGCGCGGCTGCCGCGGCCGCCTGCTCGGCGCGTTCGCGGATCGCCGCGGCGAGCGGGTCGACGGTTTTGCGCGCGATCCGCTCGTACAGCGCGATCGCAGCCAGCGCCACGGGCAGCTGGAGGAGCCCCAGGACCAGACCGGTGGTGAGACCACCGGTGATGTTGCTGGTCATCATCGAGGGGGCGTAGCCGGACAGGAAAAGGAAGATGACGAAGTAGCCGAGCGCGGTGAAGGTGGCGACGCGGCGGAGCCTGCGGTAAGCCGATCCGAGCCGGTGCAGATCATCACGATCGTCGGTGGCGGCGGGCGGCTGCGGGGACGCGTCCCAGAGCTGCTGCGCAGAGTCCCGGCCCTGTGGCGAGGAGTCCCACGCTCGCGGGGACGAGTCCCAGGCTGCCTGTGGATCGGTGTTCCAGGACGGCGATCCACCCTCCCAGGACTGCGACGCCGCCTCTTGGCGGTGCCGCCCGGCGTTCCGGTGCTGGGGTACGGGCGGTGGGCCGGGGAAAGGCTGGTGGTACGACATCGATCTTGCTCCTTGCCGCCCCGGGAAACGGGCGGGTGGCGCTGGTGGTCCGCGTACGTTACTCATGGGTATAGCCCCTGCGTAAGGGGGTTTCCGACCGCTTGGTATGTCGGTTCGGTGACGATCCTGTGCGCGTGGCGACTAAACCGGCGGAAACCCCGTCGTGGATCTTTCCGCAGGTCACGGGTGAGTCTCGGGCCGCCCCTGGGGCCGGGCAGGCCGCTCGGCACGACAGGTCCGGCGAATGTGCCGGGGCGGGCCGACGATGTGGTCGGGTGGATGCCCTCGGATGCCCTCCGGCCCGGATCGGCCTGGCCTGCCGCCGGCGGCAGGAACGCCTCCGCCCAGGTCTCCGCCCGCCTGCAGCACCGTCCGGCACCCCGCGGCGTGATCGAGCCGGGGCCAGCGGGAGATGACGACGTATTCGTGTGGCGACGGGCGGAACGACGCCTTTCTTCAGGCGGAGGGGTGGGGGCGGTTGTGGTCGCGCCAGGCCCGGGGCGAGATGCCATAGGCCTGTTTGAACATCTTGCTGAAGTGGGTCGCGTCGGCAAAGCCCCAGCTTCGACCTATCGCCGCAATGGTCTTGTGCCGACCCTGTGGGGTGGCCAGCTCCCGCTTGCATTCCGCCAGCCGGTGCGTGCGGATCCAGTCTCCGAGGCTGATACCCGACCGGGCCAGAACGGTGTAGAGATGACGGACCGAAATGCCGTGCGCGGCTGCGATCCGCGCCGCCGACAGGTCAGGATCTGCGAGGTGTGCCCGTATGTATTGCGTGATGCGCAGGCCGAGTGTTTCCGCCAATGGTCCACGGGCCAGGTCCACCATTCCGGCCTGGGCTGCCACGACGGCCCGGACGAGTTCGACACTAGGCTGCACGACCGCTTCGGCGGGCCGGCCCCGGTGCAGCTCCTCACTGACGGCCAGTTGGCGAAAGTAGGCAGAGGCCAGACGCGCAAGAGGGTTGTCGGAGGCGAGGGCTACCGCGGTGATATCCCGGAGCGACCTCTCAGGCAGCGCGAGTGCCGCGCGGGGAAAACGGAGGAAGTGCTGGTCGACCCCCTCGTTGAAGAGGAGGGTGTAGGGGGCGGACGTGTCGTAGAGGGCGAAGTCTCCCGGCTTCAGCAGGGCTTCGCGATCGTTCTGCACCACCACACTGGTCCCGGTCACCTGAAGGCCAAGGAAGACGGCCGGCTCAACGTCCTCTCGCGCCAGCCGCGGAGTCCGCTGAATAGTGAGCGCAGTCGCTCGCGCCGAGCAGACCCCGATGGGCCCTACGGTATCCAGCCCGATGTGCACCGCTAGGTCATCGGGCGGCAGATGGTGTTCGATGTCGATCCGAACGACGGACTCCCACACGGCGTACCGGACCACCTCTTCCCGGTCTCGCGGTGGAACAGAGCTGGTGTCCAGGATGGGGCTCACCGGACAGGCACGGGTCGGGACTCGCTGTCGGCCCTGCGGTGTGACGCCGCGGCTCCTAACCTCACAAGTCGCCCCCAGCGCAGTCAGCCAGGCACCAGGATGACAGAGGCCAGTCATGCCACGCAACGAGGTCGAGGCGCAGAGACTGCATTCAACAGTGCACAGGCAACAAGGTTCCCTGCACGCATGACACATTGCGCGTGCTGCATCCGTCCTAAGTTCATCGAAGCCATGTGAGGTGGCTTAACGATGATTTGGGAGTGCCGATGTTTGGTTCACTGACCGTGCTGTTGGTCGTCGCGGTGGTCTGGTTGTCGATCTCGCTCATCCCGATGCGCAGCATCCCGGCCGGCAGGGCGTGGGGCATGATCGTTCTGGGTGTCTCGGTTGTCCTCGTTCTGGTTGCCGGCCTCTTCGCCTCGCAGGTGGAGGTCAGCGACTCCTACCAGGGCGAGTCCCCCACCTTCCTCGTGATGCTCGTCGCGGCGATCGTCCTGGCACCCGGCGCGATCGTCGCTCTCGTACGCCGAGGCAAAAGGGACTAGAGCGTGTATCGGAAGTGTGTCTTAGAGCGGCTCGGTATCTGGGAAGGCATGCCTCTCTCGCAAGATCGGTAGCGGCCGGTGGGCAGGTACTGGTAGTAGTCGGCCGTGGCAGTAGACCTGTGGACCCCAGTGATTTCGATGGTCGGTGTGGCTGTAGGTGGTGCGTTGACGTATCTGACCCAGCGCACGACGCAGCGGGCAGCCGACCGGGCTGAAGAACAAAGACGGGCTGCGGCGTGGGCGGAGGAGCGTCGTACCGAGCAGATCAGGACCGTGCTGGAGTTCATCCGGTGCGCGCTGGAGGCCGAGGGCGTGGCGCATGCGCGGCCGCCTCAATGGGAGGTTGGTGATGACTGGTATGTGACGGCCAGGCCCGCGATGGACGGTCTTCGAATAGCCGAGAAGAGCATCGAGTTGCTGAGTGCTCCTGGCCTTCACTCACCGACGACCGCCTACGCCCGCGCTCTCAATCAAGCGGTCTGGCAGGAGCGTGATGAGGGGAACCTGTCCGAGCGCCTCGAGCCATTCAAGGCGGAGTTCCTCGCCCTGGCACGCCGCAGCCTGGCCTGACGTCGCAGGCTCACAGCCACTCGTTGATCGCAGCGACCAGTACAGTCGCCTCGTAGCGCACAGCCAGCGTGTCGTACCTCGTGGCGACAGCGCGGTTTCTCTTGAGGCGGTTGATCCCGCACTCGACCGCGTGACGCTCGCGGTAGTCAATCGGGTCGAAGCGCGGTGGCCGGCCGCCGTAAGATCCGAGCTTTTGGCGATTGCGGGCCTGATCAGCCTTGTCAGGGATGGTGCAGCGTATTCCGCGGCGACGCAGGTAGGCACGGTTCTTGCGGGAGGCGTACGCCTTGTCCGCGCGGACCCGATTGGGGCGGACACGTGGCCGGCCCCGCCCGATGCGAGGCACGCGGACTTTCTCAAGCACGGGCTCGAACTGCGGCGAGTCGCCGCGCTGCCCGGCCGTGACCACGATCGACATGGGCTTCTGGCCTTGCTCGATAGCCAGGTGCAGCTTGGTCGTGAACCCGCCGCGCGAGCGCCCCAGTGCGTGATCTCCGGGCTCGATGAACACACCGCCCGGTGGTTCCTTCTGCAGATCGCCCCGCTTGCGGGCTCCGGCGGCATGCTGATGGGCGCGGCACACCGTGGAGTCGACGCTCAGGTCCCACGCGATCGCGCCCTTCGCGTCGGCCAGAGCCTGAAGCCGGGTGGGGATGCGGCCCCAAGTGCCGTTCCGCTGCCACCGGCGGAACAGGTCGTAGACCCGGCCCCACGGCCCGTACTCGACGGGCACGTCCCGCCACGGAACACCGGTCCGGACTCGGAACCGGATGCCGTCGATCAGTTGCCGCCGAGGCCAGACGGGCGGCCGCCCCGCTTTCGTCCTCCTCGGCAACAACGGTTCCAGCGTTGCCCACTGCTCGTCCGTGAGATCTCCCCGACCCATGAACCGTGATCATTCACAGCCCAAGATCCACTTTCGATACACGCCCTAACGAGCTCGTGCATGATTGGCCGCTGGTGCGTCGGACCTCTGATCGTTGAGCATTGTCTGCATGGTGGGGAACCGGGCACGTGCACTGATCATCCGGAGTCGGCAGATCACGGGGCTGTCGCCCGAGGTGATTGCTGAACTCGTTGCGGTGGTCGGCCCGTTGTGGCTCGAACGGCATCAGGCCGTGCTTGCCTCGCGGGCTCGGCGCCGGGCAGTGGGCGCCGGGGCGAAACACAGGCTGGTCTTCGTCGATCGGCTGCTGGCCACTGTCGTCCAGCTTCGCCACGGTGCCACCCATGACGTACTGCCTGCTGGTTCGGTGCCGACCGGTCCACCATCACGCGTGCGATCGGTGAGGTGCGGCCGCTGCTCTCCGAACGAGGCTGCACCATCCCGCCCGGCATCCAGCTCCCTTGCCGAGGCCATTGACCATCTCGGCGCGAGCGGGCAGACCAGGATCATCGACGGCACCGAGAACCGGTTCCGCAGACCCGCCGCGGGGCGCCGCCTGGCCCCGAAGGCCGTCCGGGAAGCCGACCTCCGCGTCATCGAGGCCGTCGCTTCCCTGCGGCCACAACCGGGCGGCTGTGACCTGAGGACCGTTGGGGAGCAGCGGAGCGATCGTCCCTGACGAAGCCGGCAGTCGGCCTGGCTGTCAGCCGTGAGCCGGAGTGCTGCTGGACGGTTTCACCCCGGTCTCGGTGCCGGCGGCGAACCTGCGGACTCCGTTCGCGAGGATTCCGGAATGCGGGATGCGACAGCAGAAGGTGGGCGTCGGTCTGGCTCACGTGTTGTCGTCGCCAGCGGCGAAGATGGTGTGGGCGGCCTCGGTGAGCCGGGTGCAGCGCCGGGTCATGGCCTCGGGCGACTGGTCGGGGTTGTCGATCCACCAGCGGACCAGAGCGGTGCACAGGCCGCGCCAGGTGTGTTTGAGGGCGTCGGCGTCCAGTGGGTTGGTGGTTCCCGGCCGTGCGCAGGAGTTCGGCGGCACCGGTCGCGGCGAGGCCGTCGATGGCGTCGCGGCAGTGCGCGGCGCGTTGGGCGGCGTCGCTGCCGGGAGGCAGTGTGGGGTCGTAGAGGACGAACCATGCCCTGCGCTGCCCGTCGAGTGCGGTGAAGAGGGCGTACCGGACGCGCAGGGGAGTGGGCGGCGCGTCGGTGTCGTGTCCGGCCATGGCGGCGCGGATGGCGTCCAGCAGCCGGTTGCCGATCGGGTCGAGGCAGGCGAGGTAGAGGCCCGCCGGTGCCGGTACCCCGTCGCGAGCGGTCATCCGTCGGCGCGGGTGGTCCGCCGCGTGTCCCACCGGTCACGGAGGGCGGGAAGACGCCGACGGTCACTGCGCTCGCGGACCCGCCGGTCCAGCTCCTCCATCAGCCGATGGCCCCGGTGCTCGGGGTCGAGTTCGTCGAGGATTCGGTCGACCTCGGTGAGCAGTGCCCCGTACAGCTGCCAACTGCCGGGATCGGCGAGGGCGAGGGCGAGGAGCCTGTCGGCGGCGCGGTCCCTGCAGGCCCTGGCCGCCCGCAGCTCGGCGGCAAGCCGGGTTTCCGCCGCCTGGGCGCCCTCGCTACCCCGCGTGGTGACCAGGACGGCGAAGCTGACGAGGGCGTCGGCGGTGTGCTGGGCGGTCTCCCGGATGGCCGGGGCGGCCCCCTCGGGCAGCAGCTGGTGCCCACCACGATGTTTCGCCAGGTCGGTGAGGGTGCGGGCGAGGACCCGCAGGACGACGGCGCAGATTTCCAGGGTGTCGAGGCCGGTGCGCAACACCACCCGGTGCAGGAGGCCCTCCTTGATGCGGGGGTTGAACCGCAGGCTGTCCTCGGCGGTGCGCAGTGCCCCGTCGACGCCGGCGACGTCGTTGTCGAGGCGGCGGGCCTCGTGGAGATGGGTGGCGGCCTGCTCGACGGGGGGTGCGCCGGTGAACTCGTCCGCCACGTCGAGGAGCAGCAGTCGCATCCGTCGGGCGAGGTCCTCGATGGAGTCGCCTGCGGTGTCGACCCAGACGGGCGGGGCGAGAAGCAGGTTGAAGAGCATGCCGACGATGGCGCCGATGAGGGTCTCCAGGACGCGGTCCCAGGCGGTGTCGGAGACCTGGGTGACGCCGAGGACGAGCATGGCGCTGATCGCGACCTCGGGGATGAACTCCTCGACCCTGACGAGCCGGCCGACGAGCAGCGAGGCGAGGATCACGAGGGCGAGGCTCCACCAGGAGAGGCCGACGACGACGCTGAACGCGATGGCGATGAGGACGCCGACGACGACCGAGGTCACCCGGCGCAGACTGGTGGTCACGGTGGAGTAGAGCGTGACCTGGACGACGAGGAGGGCGGTGAGGGGTGCGGTGAGGGGGACCGGTTCCCTGCTGAGCCTGAGGGCGACGACGTAGCTGAGAGTGGCAGCCGCCGTGGACCGTACCGTCTGGACGGCGAAGGGGTCGCGCCGGAGACGCGTGAGCAGCCCGGCGCCCCGGTCGTGCCGTGCTTTGCCGCGTGCCACGCTGCACCTCGTCCCGTCGCCGCCCCGCAAGGGCCGTCTGGACGACTGCCTGCCCGGACGGCCCCAACCTCATGCGTGGGTACGTCCGGGCGGACGAGGGATCACCCCCGCTTCGGGGACAGGCAGGTCCGTAAGGGACGAGCCCTCCGCCGCCCGGCACCTGCGGGAGCGAGCCGTCGAACTCCTCGACGCTCGGGTTCTGTCCCCGGTATCGCGGCGAGACATCGAATCGGTTTACTACCGTCTCCAGCAGACGAACTGACGCACCGCCAGGAGCAACGACGTGCACGAACACACGCCCGCAGACTCCGAGACCGCCGCCACAGCCGCGCTGCTCTTTGAGACCGGCGCCCTGCGGAACCAGACGCGCACCGGCTGGCCCTACGACGGCGTTCCTGTCTCTGCCGCCGAGACCGTCGCCGAGCACAGTCACCGCACTTCCGTCATCGGCGTCACGCTGGCCGCGATGGAGGGCGCCGATCCCGCCCACACGGCCCTGCTCTGCGCGCTCCACGACCTCCACGAGACCCGTATCGGTTGCTGGGCCTTGGTGTGAGCGAGGCAGTATGACTCAGTGCCGGTCTCGATGATCGCGCCGTTGAAGGTGAGACGGTCGACGATGGCCGCGCAGAGCCGGGGGTCGGTGAAGGTCCTGGTCCAGCCTCCGAACGATGCGTTCGAGGCGATGGCCACACTGTTCTTTGCCTCCCTCTCTGATGCCCGCCGACTCGGTCCCTGAGGACGTGCAGTCTGCAGTCTTCACGTCGCTGGCAGACCTCACCCACACCTTTCATGGTGTCGAGATCGACATCGTGTGGTTCCCCCTGACATCAAATTCGTGGGTCGGCCGGATCAGCTCCAAAGCCATGGCGGAGTCCCTTCCAGCCGACGGGGCACCTGGACAAGGCTGACTGCGGGTTTGTTGAAGAGGTTGCCCTCTGGCGACAGCACCATTCACTCCCGCCGGTTCAGCACGCGCCGCCGGATGGCCGTACAAGAAATGCCTGTATGCCCGCCCCTTCGCCCGTCGCGCTGCCACGCCACGCATCAGAGCAACACCCCAGGAGAAGCGAGTCGCTCTTCTCGAATCGCCCGCCAGCAGGACATCGTCGAGATCGCCCCCCAGGGCTCCACGCCGAAGGCGGCCGCCCTGGCGCGCGTGGCGGAGCAGTACGGCTACACGTACGGCACGGCGTACAGGACCGGGTTCAAGAACTCGCTCGTCCAGGTCCGGATGTACCGGGACCCGCAGCCCGACGCGCGCGTCCGCGAGGCGGCAACCATCACCGCCCATCCGCCGGCGGGCAATGGCGGGACAGTGCCAGGCTGGAGCAGGGCTTGCTGAAGCCGCTGCCCGAAGCGGTCGGTGCCGTGGCCGTGCTGAAAGACCTCATTACCTTCGACGTCATGGCCCAGTACGTCGCCGACCGGAGACAGAAGGTAACGGGCTACCTCGCCTGCGTGGTCCTGCCCGTCCTCCTGCTCATCGACAGGTCGTCGGTCGAAGCGGTCGCCTCAGGCGGGGCGGTCGCGCTGCTCTTCACCGTGGCGTTCAAGGTGGGCGCGATCCGCCGCGGGAAGATCGCACAGCGCCTGACGGACGCCGGGTTCCTCGCGGTGCGTGACGAACAGGGCGGCCAGCGGTTCCTGCGCCCGGGGCAGCAGTTGCCCGGCCACACCGACCGGTTCGCAGCCTGAGGCCCCGGCCTGCCGACGCCGCCCGCGTGCTCGCCGAGCACCTCACCCCGCCCGGCACCGGCCGTCCGTGGACCGGTGCGACGTCTTAATACCGGGATTCAGGCCGCGACGAGCTCCTGCTCGCGGTCCGGCCTCTTGACCTTGGGCTTCTTGTTCGGCAGCGAGAGCCGGAAGACCTTGCGCCACGCGGAGAACACCTGCTTGGGCAGCGGTCCGGTGACGTACTCCAGCTCGTACTTCTCGAACAGCGCGCGCACTTTCACTGCGACCTCGGCGTACCGGTTGCTCGGCAGGTCCGGGAACAGGTGGTGCTCGATCTGGTGTGACAGGTTGCCGGTCATGAAGTGCATGGCCCTGCTGCCGCTGATGTTCGCCGAGCCCATCATCTGGCGCAGGTACCACTGGCCGCGCGTCTCGCCCTTGATCGACCGGCGCTCGAAGACCTGCACGCCCTCGGGGAAATGCCCGCACATGATCACCGAGTGAGACCAGATGTTGCGGACCAGGTTCGCGGTGAACGTGGCGGCGAGCGTGGTGAGGAATGACGGGCCGGACAGCAGCGGGTGGATCACGTAGTCCTTGAGGACCTGCTTGCGGATTTTGCGGCCCACTGCCTTGGCCCGCGCGCGGAATTCCGGGTTCTTGCGGCGGCGCTTGTGCAGGTTCTTGCCGAGCTCCAGGTCGTACGCTGCGATGCCGTACTCGAAGAAGCAGGCGTTGATGAAGTTCCACAGCGGCTGGCCGAGGTGGAACGGGTGCCACCTCTGGTCCTCGTCGACGCGCATGATGCCGTAGCCGAGGTCGTTGTCCTTGCCGATCACGTTGGTGTACGTGTGGTGCAGCTCGTTGTGCGAGTGCTTCCACTGCTCGGCCGGCGAGACGTGATCCCACTCCCAGGTGGTGGAGTGGATCTTCGGGTCCCGCATCCAGTCCCACTGGCCGTGCAGGATGTTGTGACCGATCTCCATGTTGTCCATGATCTTCGCCACGGACAGACCGGCGGTGCCGATCAGCCACGCGGGCGGGAAGATCGAGAACAGCAGCACGCCCCTGCTGACCAGCTCGAGCTTGCGCTGCGCCGAGATGACCTTACGGATGTAGGCGGCGTCTTTTTCGCCGCGGTCGGCGATCACCTCGTCGCGGATCGCGTCCAGCTCGCGGCCCAGCTCCTCGATCTGCTCCGCGGTCAGGTGGGCGGTGGGGTCGATGGCGGTCAAGGTGCTCCTACCGTTCGATGTCGCAGGGGCCCGCCGCGGCGGACACGCAGGTCTGGATGAGGACGCCCGGCTCGGCTTCGGTGATCTCGCCGGTGCGCAGGTCGCGGACGGCGCCCGCCTTGAGCGGCGTGACGCAGCCGAAGCAGATGCCCATGCGGCACCCGGAGGGCATGAGCACGCCGGCCTCCTCGCCGATGTCCAGCAACGGCGTGGCGCCGTCCGCGTCGACGGTCTTGCCGGTGGCGCTGAACGTGACCTCGCCGCCGTCGCCGGCGACGACGATGCTGGGGCGGAAGCGTTCGGTGTGCAGGCGCTCTCGTACGCCGTGCCCGGTCCAGTGCTCTTCGGCGGCGTCGAGCAGGCCCGCGGGCCCGCAGGCCCAGGTCTCGCGCTCGGCCCAGTCGGGCACGAGTTCGGCGAGACGGGCGATGTCGAGCATGCCGTCTGTGTCGGTGTGCAACTCGGTGAGACGCAGCTTCTTGTCCGCGACCAGGTCGTGCAGTTCCCTGCGGAAGATCACGTCTTGCGGCTGTGGCGCGGAGTGGACCATGACGACGTCGTCGAACTCGACGTCGCGCAGCATGCCCATCACGGGCGTGATGCCGCTGCCGGCCGTCAGGTAGAGCACTTTGGCGGGCTTGGCTTGCGGCAGCACGAAGTCACCGGTCGGCTGGTCGAGCTGGATCAGCGTGCCTGGTTTCGCCCTGCGGACCAGGTGGTTGCTGACCTTTCCGTCCGGGATCGCCTTCACGGTGATCGTGACGCGGCCGTCCTGGCGGTTTGTCGGCGAGGTGACCGAGTAGGCACGCCACAGGCGCACCCCGTCGACGTCGACCCCGATCCGCACGTACTGCCCCGCCGTGTGGCCGCGCCAGCCCCGCCCCGGCCTGATCACGATGGTCGCGGCGTCACCCGTCTCGGGGTGCACGGACTCGATGCGCCCACGCAGGTCAGCACTCGCACGCAGCGGGCTGATCAGGTCGAGGTAATCCGACGGCAGCAGCGGCGTCGTGACCATCTCCAGCAGTTTCCACGCCCTACTGCGGAGGGCTGCACTCGTCATGACTCCAGCTTGATGCGCCTCAGGACGTAAAGTCCTGTCCGTAGGACGTGAATCTGGTCGGCCGAATTGTTCGCAAGGAACAAAAATATGAGCCATGCAATCCGAAGGGCCACCGAGCTGGCCCTGGATGAGACAACCGTCACAGTACTTCGGGCCGCGCTGAAGACCACCGCCGACGAGGTCGTCCAGGCGATCATCGACGAGGTCCCGTCCTACGCCAACGCCCTTTCGGGCCGCATGGGCGGCACCATCCGCCGAGCCGTCCGCACCGCCCTGGGGCACTACCTGGACCTCGCGAGCGGGAACGCCACGGGCGGCGACGGCGACGACGCGGCTTACGAGCTGGGCCGCGGCGAAGTGCGCGATGGCCGTTCGATGGACGCCCTGCTCAGCGCCTACCGCGTCGGCGCCCGTGTAGCCTGGCGATGCCTGGCAGCTGGTGCCGTACCGGCAGGTCTGCCCGCCGCCGAGGTCGCCAAGTTCGCCGAGCTGACCTTCGCCTACATCGACGAGCTCTCCGCTGCGAGCGCCGCGGGCCACGCCGACGAACTGGCCGCCCGGGGCAGGGCCCACGAGCGTCACCTGGAACACCTGGCCCGCGACCTCCTCGCCGGCGCGAGCCCGGACGTGCTGCTGGCCTCTGTGCAACGGGCCGGGTGGCAGCCCCCGGTTTCGCTGACCGCGGTCCTGCTGCCCGCCGCCCAGGCCCGGCCTGCCTACCGCTCGCTCGACCCGAGCACGCTTGTCCTCGACGATCTGCCGGACGCCACCGGTGTGCTGCTCGTCCCCGACGCCGACCGACCACATCTCTTGCGGCAGCTCACCGACCGCACCCCCGTGGTCGGCCCGGCCCGGCCATGGACGCGCGCGTACGCCTCGTACGCACGAGCCGTACGCGCGCGCTCCCTCTCCTCTGATATTCGCGACACCGAGGACCACCTGCCCGAGCTGGTGCTGAGCGCCGACATGGATGCGTTCGCAGACCTGCGTGCCCGAGCCCTCGCACCGCTGCGGACCTTGCCTGTCGCGACCGCACGGCGGCTGGAGGAGACGTTGCGGGCGTGGCTGCTGCACCAGGGCAGGCGGGACGAGGCGGCGGCGGCGTTGTTCGTCCATCCCCAGACAGTCCGGTACCGGATGTCGCAGCTGCGGGAGCTGTTTCCGGATCTCGCATCGCCACACCGGGTCCTTGAACTGACGCTGGCGGTCGGTCTTCGGGTCGACTGAAGGGCCCTTGACCCCGGACTCCGACCTACCCCCGAACTGAACACCGGTATCACCGCCAGCGCCGCTACCGGCGCCGCCCCCACCAACGTCGCCCACCGGCCTCAGTCCCAGCCACCTCGTCAACTGCGCCCGCACCGCGCCCCCTCCACACCGTCCCTTGACCGGCCGGTCAAGGGACGACGGGCAGGCCAGTTGGCCTGCCCGGCCACGTACGTGCTCCGAGAGCCAGTGACGAAGCGACCGGACACTGTGTTCCGGGCAGGCGTGTGACGCATCGGAATCGAAGGCCTCGGGATCGCCGGAAATGGGGCCTGCCGCGGTCTTCGCAGGTCTCCGGGTCCCATCCGACAGCGGCGCGCGATCCCTGGGCCGGCCTCCTCTGAGTAGGCGCTCACTCGCCCGTCCACGCCCTCGATGAATAGGGTCTGACCTGGCATTTTCCCTAGACCCGCCTAGGCTGGGGCTCCGCTGGAGACACCATTGGGGGGACGTCATGAGTGACGCCGCCAACCCGTACGATGCCGCCCAGACCCAGGTGTCGGAGGGGCTTGAGGCCGTCTGGAAGCGGCCCGGGAGGTACATCGGCTCGACCGGCGAGCGCGGCCTGCACCAGATGGTGTTCGATGTCGCCGCCCGGGCCGTGAACGAAGTCCTGGCCGGCCGTGCCGGCACCGTCAACGTCACCCTCACGCCCGACGGCGGTGTACGTGTCGCCGACGACGGGCCGGGTGTCCCCATCGAGGCCGCCGGGGACATCGGTACTCCCGGCCTCGAAGCCCTGCTGACCCTCATGCACCCTGGGGTGGAGCCAAGGCGGCCGTCAGGCTGTGGCCATGAGCCTCTTCGGCGTCGGGCCCTGCTTCACCAACGCCCTATCGAGCCGCCTGACAGCCGAGGTACGGCGCGAGGGTGTCCACTGCGTCCAGGAGTACGCGCGAGGCATCGCGCTCACCCCGCCCACCACCGCAGGCCCGACGCCCACGAGCGGGACCATCATCGCCCTCTGGCCCGACACCGATGGTGGCGGTCGAGGATGCCGTCGTGTCGACGATCTGCGGGAGGAGGCCGACCGCCTCCAGGCGGAGCCGGCCTTGGCTGAGCGGGAGTGGAACGAGTGGGTCATCGCCCGCTCACGCGTTGGCGAGGTACTGGCCCCGGGTAACGACGCCGTCGTCGGCCCCGCCGCCTCCGAGGGTCTGCCGGCTCCCGGTGTGCAACCGGCGCGGCCCGAACCGGCGGAGGCGGCGAAGCCGAGAACAGTGGTGCCGGTGTGGCGCGCGGGGCTGGCCTGGTCGGCGCTGTCGGTGGACTACCAGCGCATCCTGCAGGCCCTCAGCGACCGTAACCGGACTCGGTCAAGGAGCGTTGACGTGCCAGGAGATGGCCGCCTGCTTCGGCCTGGACCCCGTACCGGGAACGGTGGAGGCACTGCGATCGAAGGCCAAGCGGCTGACGGCGCGCGGCTGGCTGATTGAGCCGGCACCTGGCCGATTCACGCTCGCGAAGGACGTGGCCGGGCAACGCGGCGGGTCATGAGCATCGTCATCGACCAGCAGGCCATCGCCTCCGCGCTGGCGATGGAACGCTCGAAGTCGCGCACGAGACGGCGACTTCGCATCAGGTGGGCGAAGAACCGCTCGACGATCCACCGCTTGGGCAGCACGACGAAGCCGCGCATGTCGTCGCTGCGTTTGACGATGGCGAGGACCAGGGAGCCGCGTCCGTTTTGCCCGACTGCGAGTCGATCACGCCCGCGCCCGGCTCCGAGTCCCGCCCGGCCCGCTCGCGGACCAGGCGGCGGAGCCGGTCGTGGAACTCGCGGACCAGATCGTGGTTGCGCCAGCGCCGGAAGAACGCGTAGACCCGGTCCCACGGTGGGAAGTCGGCAGGCATGGCCCGCCACTTCGTGCCGTTGTCGACCAGGTAGCGGATCGCGTCCAGCATCGCGCGGTGGCAATAAGCCTCCGGTTGCCCGCCCCGGCCCCGCGGCCAGCCCGGCACCGGCAGCAGTGGCCGGACCACCGCCCACTCGGCGTCCGACATGTCGGGGGGATACCGACGCTCGCGCGCCCCGTGCTCTCTGGAGTTCCCGAACCTGTGAGCCAGACAGTCACACGCGAGAGTGGCTGAACTGGATCCCACTCCCGCGTTGCCGTAGAAATGCGACAACAGGGCCTCCTGGACCGCACGTTGGCTTTGACACCCTTCGAGCTGCCAAGAGGCCCTGCTCTCATGCACGGCAGCCGCCGCAGTCACCCGATCGACTGACTTCTCGACGAGATCGGGACGACGGCAGTCGCGTCGCTTCTCGTGATCGCTGGGACGGAAGAATTCGCACTGCCATCCAGGTAGACGGTCGGCTTGGTGACGCCCCGAGGCCGCCTCGCGGGTTTGAGTCCGGTGCCGCGACTGACGAACCTGGCGAAGAGTCGTGTCCTACCGGTTCGAGGCGCGGCGAACAGCCCCCGCTACGTCCTACTTCTCCTCCGGCTCCCAGGCGCGGAGCAGGTCGAGCAGCCCTGCGTCTCCGTCAACGTGCAAGGAGTCGGCCTGGATCCGGTCGTACAGGTAGAGGACCAGCTCACTGGCCGTGCCGTGGACGGAGGCGCCGGCTGCGTCCGAGTCTTGGCCGGTCGCGGCAGTGGGCGCGGGGATGCGGGTGGTGCGTGCGCCGTCGCCGTCGACGGTGAGGCGCCAGGAGCGGCCCTCGGCGGCGTGGAAGTCGAAGGCCGTGGGCTTGTGCGGCCAGGCACTCGGCGTTCCGCAGACGGTGAACAGGAACTCCTCCACACCGTCGAGTGCCAGCTCGACCGGCAGCGGCTGCGGGTCGCCCCCGGCGAGCTGGGCGTCGTAGGTGTGCACCGCGGTCTCCTGGACCCGGTGCCGGGCGGTGCCGCCGGCGGTCTGCGGTGACTGCGACGCGGGCCACCACGTCCAGCAACCGCTCTCCGGTCCCGCCGCGCGCAGGGCGCCCAGCAGGAGCTGCGTCGACGCGTCCAGCCAGGCCAGCAGGGCCTCACGCTCCTGCGGCACTTCCAGCGCGGCGCGCGCGGCGACGGCCGCGGCCGGGGGAGCGTCGGCAGACCCCGCGCCGACGATGGCGGCCCAGAAACGGTCTCCCCCACCCAGGTGCTTCACCAGATCGAACAGCGTCCACCCGGGGCAGGTCGGCACCTGCGCGTCGAGACCGGGCGCGGCGGCGACCACGGCGCGGAAGGCGGTCGACCGTTCATCGATCAGTCGCAACAGGTCAGGGAACTCAAGATTCTTTTCCACGCCGGATGTCTATCACCGTGCTCCGATGATCGGACAGCGATTTTCACAGTCGCCGCCGGTTGGCCATTGCGGACGTCCTCGCCTCCCACCGCTCGGGTGACAAGCTGCGCACTGCTGCGAGGACGCTGGTGATGGCGGTACGCCAGGCGTCGTGCCTGTGGGTGCTCTGGGTGCTCTGGCCTCGCCGTGCGGCCGGGCACCTCGGCGACGTGACGTCCACCCGGTGCGCGCGGTCATGCTGCCGCTCGATGTGATGGCCGCGGAGGTCACGACGGCGGGGGAGGACCGGTCGGGTCGGGAGTTCAGGTGACTCCCGTTCGACCAGAACTCCTCAAGTTCGGAACAACAACAGCCACTTAGAGAGAGCACCGGATTGGCTGATCTGTCACGGGGTGACCAGCTGGCTGCCCAGGAGCGACTGCGCGCTGGCGCATCGGCTGCTACCAGCCCGCACATCCACACCAACAGAGCCCTTCCCGCCATCGAGCCGGCGTACTGCTCGAGGGTGACGAACGGGGTGCCTCGCGATGTGCGCACCTACGGCCGCACGTAGGGTGATGCCACCGTCTTCGCTCCTGCTTGCTGGGCGAGGCTGACCGGAAGGCGCTGGGAACATGACTGGGCAACGCGACCGTTGGGCGGAACTGACCGGCGGACAATCCGGAGAGGACTACGCTGAGCGTTTCGCGCAGCTCGCCGATTCAGGCCACGACATCCACGGCGAGGCCACCTTCTGCACCGCATTGCTGAAGCCTGCCGCCCGGGTGCTAGATGCCGGCTGCGGCACCGGTCGGATCGCGATCCGACTCGCGGAGCTAGGCCACCACTGCACCGGTGTGGACGTCGACCCCTCGATGCTCGCCGTGGCCCGCCGAGACGCCCCCACGCAGGAATGGCTCTTCGGTGACCTGGTCCGCCTGGACACCCTCGGCCTGGATCAGGGTTTTGACATGGCGCTCGCCGCCGGAAACGTCATCCCCCTGCTGGCCCCGGGCACCGAACCCATGGTTGTTCGGCAGCTGGCCGCCGCACTGCGCCCCGGCGGTCTACTGGTCACGGGCATGGGACTGGACGCAGCACACCTGCCGCTGCCGGAACCCACAGTGACCCTGACAGAGTTCGACCACTGGTGCACCCAGGCCGGACTGACCCTGCGGCAGCGCTACGCCACCTGGAGTGGTGAGCCCTACTACCAAGGCTGCGGCTACGCCGTCAGCGTGCACTGTCGCCCCGCCACGTGAGTCCGCGCCTTCGCACGACGGTCCGGCCCGGGCACACTCCCGAGTGATCTCATGAGTTGATCGTCTGCGCCCCATGACGGGCGGCAGGGTGTCGGACCCGACCACGCATCCGATCCGGAATCCGATCCCGGCGGGACAGAAGGCTCTGGCGACCCCGCCCCGGGCTGAAGCGTGTGTCGAAAGTGCGTGCGGCGGTTGGCGTGTCGTAGTACTCCTGGGAGACAGAGACACCTTCTTGTTTGGAGTCGTCGATGGCCGTTCGCCGTGTGGTGCCCAACATCCAGTCGCCGGCAGCGCAGGAGAGCCGGGAATTCTATGGCCTGCTGGGCTTCGAAGAGGTCATGAACCACGGTTGGATCATGACGCTCGCATCCCCGTCCAGTCCGGCAGCGCAGATCAGCGTCATGACCAATGACAAGACTGCGCCTGTCGCCCCCGATATGAGCGTCGAGGTGGACGACGTGGATGCGGCTTATGCAGTCATACGGGCGAGTGGCGCGGAGATCATTCACCCTTTGCAGGATGAGGAGTGGGGCGTGCGGCGGTTCTTCGTCCGTGACCCGAGCGGGCAGGTGGTCAACGTGCTGGGTCACCGCTGACGGCTCTTCCGTGTCCCTGGTAAAAGCGCTGATCACAGCCACTCGCTGATGGCCGCGACGAGGGCGGTGGGAACGAGCACTGCACCCCGAAGCGCACACAGCGGACGCCCGCGCCGTCGCGCGCTACTTCGACGGAAGCTGGTCCGGGCGCGTGCATGGTTCCTACCTGCGGTTTCCGCTGACCTTCCCGTGGCGGGGTGTCCGGCGCTTCACGTGCGAAGACGGCTCCTGCGGGCGGCGGATTCTCGTCGAGCAGGTTGCGAGTCTGACCCGGCGATACAGCCAGCGGACCGAACGAATGCGGTCGGTGCCGGCCGAGGTCGGCCTCGCCTTGGCCGGTCGCGCTGGTGCCCGGCCGGCCGATGTCTTCGGGGCGAGAGTCAGCCGGAACACGGTCCTGCGGTTGGTCGACGCTCTCCCGGCGCCCCAGCCACAGGCCCCGGGTGTGGCCGGCGTCGACGAGTACGCGATGCGCAAGGGCCGTGTCTACGGGACCGTGCTGGTCGGCGTCGAGACCCTCAAGCCGGTTGACCTACTTCCGGATCGCGAGGCAGGCACTGCCGCGGCCTGGCTGGCCGAGCACCCGGAGATCGATGTCGTCTGCCGCGATCGCGCCCCGGTCTTCGCCGAGGGCGCCGGCATTGGGGCACCCACCGCACGGAAGTAATCCGGTCGGGTCGTCCACCTGGGCCAATGGTTACGTGATGGCGTACGTCACCCTCGGTGGTCATGCGAATCCGGTCGGGAGCCGTCCACACGGTCCCGCTGAGTGCGTTGTCTTCGGAGTCGCCGCTGAAGCAGTCGGCGGTCCAACGGCGTTCCAATGGTGGGTTTCCCTGGTGGACGTAGACGCACCAAACCGGGTCGAGGGAGCCGCTGCGTGCCATCACAACCAGTTGGCGGTCGCCGCGGCGGGGGGCCGACTCGGTCTTCACCGCCTCGTCCGAGCCGCCGAACACCGCCGAGGCCCAGCCTCCGATTAGCAGTGTCGGGACGCCGATGACGAGCAGCATGATGGCCAGTGGCACGCGTAGCGAGGTCTTTGCCAGCCCCAGGAGGACCGCCCGTCAGTGCTGCCAGGGAGAGGCATCCCAGCAAAAGGACATACTCGCGGAGCCGGAGAAGCAGGATCAGCGCGCCCTCGTCTCCCGACTCGAGTCCGGCTACGGCCGCGACGCCGAGGACGACTGCCACCGTCAGCCGCAGGAAGGCCGACGGCCTGCGATATCGCGTGAAGTTCATGATCCCCCGAACGATGTGAATCACGCAGCCTGAGGGACAAGGCGGGGCAGAGGCTAGGGCCGAGGTGCGTGGCGGATCCCGCCGGCGGCGCAGGTAGGCGCGGTTTTTGCGGGAGGCGTACGCCTTGCCGGCGCGCACGCGATCGGGACGGACGCGCGGCCGGCCCGATGCGGGGCACGCGGACCGTTGCCGGCACGGGTCCGAATTGCGGTGAGCCCCCCGCTGCCCGGCCGTGATCGGGTTCGGCCCTGCTCGGGGGCGTTCACGAGTGTGTCTGACCAGGCGCTACTCGCCCCTTTGAAGATCTTTTCCCGTGGGGCGAGTGATCGTTCCCCAACAGACTGCAGTCAGTCGGCGTACTCGGCCAGGAACCTTGCTCCGGCTTACCCGATGAGGCCGAGCGGATGGCGATACGCCGAGGCGAAGGGCTCGACGTTGTCACCTTCGTTGGCGCATTGCGACCTCACGGCGTATGGCCCTTCGGTCGTATGGCATTTTCTTGCGTACGGCGCATGCAGTACCGCAGCCGGATCATTCGCTGACGCCCCTCGATCCCACGCAAGGACGGCCGAGATGATACATGGACCAGACCTGCCCGAAGGCGCGCGCCGGGTTCCTTACGAGTCCCCGGGCCTGCCGGATCATCGGAGCCCGCTGCGGTTCCTGTGGTGGCTGACGACAAGTCAGTACAGGCGGGTACTGGTCGGCACCCTATGGGGCAGTACGTGGATGTGTGCGCTCATGCTTCCGCCGTACCTGTTGTCGAAGACGATCGACGAGGGGCTCAAGGCGCGGGACACCGGGATGCTGCTCCTCTGGATCGGAGCCGTGGTCGTCACCGGGGCCGGGACAGCGATCCTCGGCATCCTGCGGCACCGCACCATGACGCGCATCCGTGTGGACGCGGCCTACCGGACGGTCCAGGTCGTCACGCGCCACGTCACCCGGCTGGGGTCGGCGCTACCCCGACAGGTGTCTGCGGGTGAGCTCACACACCTCCAAGTCGGCGACATCAGCAGGATCGCCCAGACACTGACCATCACCGGACCCGGCGTAGGTGCGGTCATCGCGTATGCCGCAACGGCCGTCCTGCTGGTCCGGATCTCGGCCGTCATCGCCGTGGTGGTCCTTCTCGGCGTCCCGGCCCTGGCCCTCACCGTCGGCCCTCTGCTGGGAAAACTGCACGGCGCCGAAAGCCGCTACCGGGAGGACCAGGGTGCTCTGACCTCCCTCGCCGGCGACATGGTGGCCGGCCTGAGCGTCCTCAACGGGATCGGCGGCAAGCCCCTGTTCGCCGGGCGGTACCGGGAACGCTCCCAGGCTCTGGTCCCCCTCGGATACCGCGTCGCTGCCATCACCAGTTGGGTCCAGGCACTCACCGCGTGCCTGCCCATGGTCTTCCTTGCCGTGGTGACGTGGATCAGCGCACGGATGGCGGCCAGTGGGGCCATCACCGTAGGTGAGCTGGTGGCGGTCTACGGATATGTTGCCGCTCTGCTGGTACCCGTCTCATCCTTGATCGAAGGGGCGGATGACCTGCCGCGCGGGCTCGTCTCCGCACGGAGGGTGGTCGACATCCTGGCGCTCGCGCCGGCTCCCGAGGAGCACCGGACCCGGCTCGACCCCCCAGCCGCTCCCGGCCTGCTGCACGACCCTGTATCGGGCCTGGTGGTGGCCCCGGGGAAAGTGACGGCTCTGGTCGGTGCCCGTCCCGACGAGCCGCGCGCCGTGGTGGACCGGCTGGCCGGCTACACGGACTCCGAGGCCTCCTGGGGGGACCTCAAGCTGTCCGACTGGGACCGCACGGCTCTCAGGCGGCACATTCTGCTCACGGACAACGATGCCTATATGTTCCCGGGCCCCCTGCGTTCCGTCGTCTCCGGCAGCACCGGCCGCTGCGACGAGGACATCCGGCGGGCGCTGCACGCCGCCGCAGCGGAGGACATCATCGACGCGCTCCCCGACAGGCTCGACACCCGCCTGGAGAATCAGGCCCGCAACGTCTCGGGAGGACAGCGCCAGCGGCTGCAGCTGACGCGGGCCCTGCTCGCGGATCCGGCAGTGCTCCTGCTCGTAGAACCGACGTCGGCACTGGACGCGCACACGGAGGCAACCGTTGCCGCCCGGGTGGCAACGCACCGGCACGGGCGGACCACCCTCGTCGTCAGCACATCGCCGCTCGTGCTCGGCCAGGCCGACGAAGTCGCCTACCTCGTGAACGGAAGGGTGCAGGCGACCGGTTCGCACGGAGAGCTCCTCGCCGACCAGCCGGGATACGCGGCACTGGTGTTCCGCGGCAGCACCGAGATCCCTGGCGAAGCCGCCGTGGCACAGCCCGTGGAAGGACAGTCCCGATGAGCAGGTCCGACAAGACGCCCCGCCTGCCGATCGCCGATGCCAGGACGGTTCGCCAGGCCGGCTGGCAGCTGTTGAGGGACGACTCGGGCGCCGTCTGCGCGATGCTGCTGCTGACGTGCCTTGCCGCGCTTGCCGGCGCGGCCGGTCCCTGGCTCCTCGGCCGCATCGTGACCAGGGTCGAGTCCGGTGACCTGTCCGTCTCCGCGGTCGACGGACTGGCCGCGGCGGTTCTGGGCTTCTCGGCGGCCCGATTGGTGTTGTCGCGCTATGCGCGAGGTCTCTCCCATCGCTTCGGCGAGCGCGCGCTCGCCAGGCTCCGCGAGGAGGCCGTCGACCGCACCCTCTCGCTGCCGGGGCGTGTCGCGGACGAGGTGAGCACCGGTGATCTGGTCACCCGTACCACCCTGGACGTCTCGACCGTCGCGGCCACGCTGCGCAATGCGGCTCCGGACATGTTCATCTCCGGCATCCAGGTCGTGTTCATCTTCGCCGCGGTCTTCCTCCTCGACCCGCTGCTCGGTCTCTGCTCGGTCGTGGGACTGCCACTCGTGTGGGGCGTGAGCCGCTGGTACCTCGCGCGCTCCCGCGACGCCTACCTCGCCGAGGGAGCGGCCGCCGGCGATGTCTCCGAGATCCTCAACTCCACCGCGCACGGCGCCCGTACCGTCGAGGCCTACGGGCTGCGCGAACTGCGGAACAGCACCCTCGACAAGGCCATCGACACCACCTACCGCGCCGGCATGCGCACCCTCTCCCTACGGACGGTGCTGTTCCCGGTCACCGAGTTCGCGCACACGCTGCCCATGGCGCTCATCCTGCTCGTGGGCGGGTTCGGCTACCTCAACGGCGCGATCTCCCTGGGAGTCGTGGTGGCGGGCAGCCTGTACATGTGGCAGCTGGTCGAACCGCTCAACCAGATGCTCATCTGGGTCGAACAACTGCAGCGCAGCGGCGCCTCGTTCGCCCGCATCAAGGGTGTCGGGCTGCTGTCGCACACAGCTGACGCTCCTGTGTCGGCCCCCGTGGACGACCTCATCGAGGTCAAGGGCGTGGGGTATTCCTACGTCCCCGGGCACGAGATCCTCAAGGACGTGGAGCTGCTGGTCCGTCCCGGTGAACGGCTGGCGGTGGTCGGCCGGTCAGGAGCCGGCAAGTCCACCCTCGCCAAGTTGCTGTCCGGTGTGGACGTCCCTGACACCGGCCACGTCCTGGTCGGCGGCGTGCCCGTCGCCGACCAGGCCGCGGCGGGCGAACTGGGCAACCGCATCGTCCTCATCACGCAACAGCACCACGTGTTCATGGGCACCCTTCGCGACAACATGACCATGGCCGCGCCCGAAGCCGACGACGAGGCCGTCCTCGCGGCCCTGAGGTCGGTGGAAGCGGACTGGGTGGCCGAACTGCCGGAGGGCCTGGACACCCCGCTGGGCTCAGGCGGAGTCGAACTGGAGGCCGCCCAGGCACAGCAGCTCACCCTGGCCAGGGTGCATCTGGCGGACCCGCACACCCTGATCCTGGACGAGGCCACGTCACTGCTCGACCCGACGACGGCCCGGCAGGCGGAGCGGGCAGTGGCCGCCGTCCGGTCGGACCGCACCGTCATCGCCATCGCCCACCGGCTGCAGACCGCGCACGACGCCGATCGCATCGCCGTCATGGAGTCCGGCCGCATCGTCGAGCTGGGCACCCACGACGAGTTGGTCGGCGCGGGCGGACCGTACTCGGACCTGTGGCGGTCGTGGAACGGCGAACGCTGAGTCTTCGGCACGGCGCACGCCCCTGGGAGTCCGCTCCCCGGGGGCGTACCCGCTTCTGCTCCCCGCCTGCTCCGGCGTGAGGCGGAGGCCGAGGCCGGAGCCGAGGAGCAGGAGGTCGACGAAGGCTGGGTCCCCGACTGGCTGGAGGAGAAGGCCAACACGGTCGGCATCTACGCCACCGAGATCTTCACCAACACCGACGTTCTGACCGCAGCCTTCGAGACCGCCCTGAACACTTACGCCATGGAAGCCGGCGTCGGCGGCATCGTCGGCGGCGGAGCGGTCTGCCTCACCAGCTTCGGCTGTCTGGCCGGGGCTCCCGCAATCGCCGTTGGCGCCGGACTGATCGTCGGCGGCGCCGTCGTGGCCCGCGGACGGCAATCCCCGGATCGACGAAGGCCTCAACGTCGCGCTCCGCAACGCACGGGCAGGACGAACGCCTCCCAGAAGGTGCAGACCGGTCCCGCGCCTACCCCGAAGGACCTGCCTGCCTTCCTGGAACCCAGCGCACCAAGTCGAAGACGCCAGTCCAGGGGGGCGTGCCCGCTGGAAGGATTCCAAGGGCAACATCTACGAGCACGACCGTCAGCACGACACGGTCGAGAAGTACAGCAAGAACGGCAAGCATATCGGGGTGTACGACTACCGCACCGGGAAGCAGACCACGCCGCGCGACCCCACACGAGAGGTGGAGAAGTGATCTACCGAATCGCCCAGTATCGCAAGACCGAGGACTTCACCGACGACCGGTGGGACGTGAGCTCGCTCTGCGAGGAAACCCTGGCGAAGATCTTCCGCATCGCACATCCTGACCATCTCGGGGACACATACCTGGTCACCGAAGAGCAGGCCACCAAGCTCGCGGTGCTCACCGGTCTCACCTTCGACCTCGACACCTGCGAGTACTTCCTCGAGCCCACGGCCGACTGACCGAAGCAGTCACTAGTTCACCGACACACGGCCCGGCGTCGTCGCCTGCACCGCGCTGGGCCATGTGCGTCCTGTCTGTGCCCCCACCCGCACCGCGCCCGCCCCCACTGCCGCGTTGCAGCCCATACCGCGCCAGCGCACTCGGCCAAGAGCACGTTCCTGTGCGAGCGTCCAGGTCTCGGCGACGGTGACGTCCTTCGTCCACTCCGCCTCGTGGCACCAGCAGGACAGCTCGAAGCGGTAGGCGCCGTGGTCGAGTTCGACGTCCTCGATCTACGACTCACGCCTCCAGCGACGGCACTCGGCCGGGGCCGATGGCGTCCTCGTGCTGCTGCGGGACGCCGGACCACCGGGTGACGAGGATGGGCACCGTCACTCGGACGACGTCGCCGACGCGGTCAAGGAGCGTGCCCAGCACCCGCACGTCGGTGGGAACGGCGACGAGACCGGCTTCTTCGGCAAGTTCCCGTACCGCGGCCTCGGCGAAGGTCTCGCCCGGCTCCACGGAGCCGCCGGGGAGCTCCCAGGTACCACGTCGATGCTTCCCCTGCAGGAGACCGTCCGGACCATGCACGATCACACCCACCCCGACGGCGGCGTGAGGCAGGGGCGGGTTGTTCGAGCGGGGCCGGCTCGGCACCCGTTCCGGACGGCGGGCCGTGTAGAGCCGGTACGACAGCGGCTGGCCGGCCTGCGGCGAGTCCATGGCCGTCACGGTGTCCACGACCAGGCCGTGGTCGACGAGGAGGTCCTCCCACAGCTGGGGTTCGAGGACCCACATGTGCATCTGGTGCTCGGCATCCGTGCCGGGCAGCCGCAGGATCTCGGGGCGCGCGGTGACGGAGTCGGACGGCCCGTCGCCGGCCGAGTTGGTGTGCAGCGCGCTGAACAGCAGCCGCCCGCCTGGCTTGAGGCCGGTGGCCAGGGCAGGCAGGAGGCGGTGCGGGTCCATGAACGGTACGCCGCTGACGGAGTAGACCAGGTCGTACGGGGCGGCTTCCAGCAGGTGGTCGACCGCGTCTGCGCATACCAGGCGCAGGCCGGGGGTGTCGGGGTAGCGGGCGAGGGCACGCTGGTCCTGCATGGAAGAGGCGTCAATGGCAGTGACGTCGGCGCCGAGGGCGGCGAGACGTGCGGCGTGCCGGCCGACTCCGGCCCCGAGGTCCAGGACGCGCATACCGGCCACCTCGCCGAGCACGTCGATGCCGGGGCCGGCCTGCAGGATGTCCCAGGCCCAGCCGTCCAGTTCCGGCAGGTCGAAGGTCCGGCCGAGCTGGTGGAGGCCGTAGAGGTTCCAGATCTCGCCGGCGTGCTTTTCGATGTCCAGCACGAGAGGTTTCCTTCCGTTCGCAGAGCGGTGGTCAGGGGTGCAGGGCGTAGCAGCGCAGGACGCCGAGGTCGGCGGTTCGCACGACGGACCAGCCGGTCGTGAGCAGTTCGGCGTCCGCGGGCGAGATCCCGAGCCCGAGGAGGGCCGGGTCGGTGGTCGTACGGCGGCCGGCGATCTCGGTGACGACCCAGAAGGTGCCGCCAGGTGCGAGGAGTCGGTGGACTCGGTCGAGGAAGGACCGCTTGTCGTCCATCCACCGGTAGACCAGGCGGCAGGCGATGAGAGCGTAGGCAGGATCCGGCAGGGTGGTGAGGTCGCTGGTGGCGAAGTCCAGGCACTGCCAGGCCGGCACCGGTCCGGGCCCGGTGTCCTGGGCGGCGGCGAGCGCGATGGCACTGGGGGAGCAGTCGATCCCCGCCGTGCGGTAGCCGAGTTTGTGCTGCAAGTAGCGGGCCAGGGCGCCGTCGCCGCTACCGACGTCGAGGGCGGGCAGGCCGCAGCCGAGGTCGAGGTGCTCGGCCATCAGCTGCTTCTCGGTCTCACACAGCTTCCGGTAGCGGCGGCCGTCGGCCCAGAGCGGTTCCCAGTAGGCGGGGCTCGCGGTGGACGTGGTGGTGGTCATGATGCTCCCTCTCGGACGGGCGGCACAGCCGGGCGGGGGGCATGGTCCGCAGAGCGCGTACGGGGGACGCCAGAAGCAGGAGGACCGGCAGGACCTGGAGGAACGACCTCGCTCCCGAGCAGGCACCGGTAGCCCGGGACCGTCCAGGCCGTGGACTTCCGCACCCCGGCGGCGACCGTCACCGGGACCCACCCCCGCCGGCCAGTTCGGGGGCGGTCACGTTGGCGTACCGGTCCCCGGCGGCGAAGCGGCGCAGGACCTCATGGGTGAAGGGGTGACAGCCCTTCGGCGGGCTGGCGGGATCGACCCAGACCAGCTCGGTGTGCGTGTCCGGCTCCCGGTTGTACGGATCGCCCTCCCACTCCCGCGCCAGGAACACGACGCCGGCCAGCCGCTCTCCGTCCGCGGCGTGCAGGTGGACCAGCTGGCAGAACTCGAGCCGGGCCGGTGGAACACGGATGCCGGTCTCCTCGACGAGTTCGCGCGCCGAGCCCTCGTCGAAGAACTCGCCGGCTTCGAGCCGGCCTCCGACGACGGTGAGCAAGTCGGGCGAGTGCCAGGAGCTGAGCTGGTGCCGGAGGGTGAGCACCCGGCCATCACCGGGACGCTGGAGCAAGACCATCACGTGGCAGATGCTCCGGTACGTCGTTTGCGGCGGGGTAGTGCCCCGGCTGGCGGTCGGTTCTTCGTCCATCGGGAGCCCTCTCGGTGAGGCGGCGGATCGGCGGATACGGGGTAGCCGCCCCGGCTGTTGCCGGCCGGGGCGGCCCAGGGCGACGGCACCGAGTCAGGCGGGACGGTTCACCTCATGGCCGGTGCGCTGCTCCAGCTCCCACAGGGTCCGGAACAGCCCGGGTTCAGCAGTGAGCTGTTCGTACGTTCCCTCCTGCACGAGGCGTCCCCGGTCGAGGACGACGATCCGGTCGGCGACGGCGACATTGGCGAGCCGGTGGGTGATCAGGAGGATGGCCCGGTCCTTGGCCAACTGCCGCAGGCCGGTGAAGACATGATGCTCAGCACGGGCGTCGAGGGCGGCCGTGGGCTCGTCCATCACGAGCAGGGCCGCCTGCCGGTGGAACGCCCGGGTCAGGACGACGCGCTGCCACTGCCCGCCGGACAGCTGATGGCCCCCGAACCACTCGGACGTCAAGAGGGTGTCGAGCCCGGACCGCAGGTCGGGCAGCATGTCCGCGGCGCCGGACGCCTCGCAGGCAGCCATGAGGGCGGCGTCGCTGGTGTCGCCCTGCCCGAGGCTGACGTTGTCGCGGAGGGTCAGCGGCAGGTAGGTGAACCGCTGCGGCGCCAGCGCGACGTGCTTCCACGCCTCCCACGGATCCATCCGCGCAGTCGTCGCATGGTCCCAGGCGACTTCCCCCGAGGTCGGCAGCAGCAGGCCGCAGATCAGCCGGGACAGCGTCGTCTTCCCCGATCCGTTCTCCCCGACCAGCGCCACGATCTCCCCGCGCCGCACCTGCAGCGACACCCCGGTGAGACTGTCCTTCTGCGCACCGTCGTACCGGTAGGTCACGTCGCGGACCTCGAACCGCTCCGGCGCCCCCGGCAGCAACTCGGAACCGCGCGAGGCTGACATTGCCTGCCCATGGGCGTTGTCGAGGAAATGCTGCCAGTCCTGCACGTACCAGCCGGTGCGGACCAGCCGGGCTCCGCCGTTGATGATGCCGCGCACGGAGCTGGTCGCCGTCTGTAGAGCGAACACCGCGCCGCCTCCGGCGGCCAGGTCCATCCGGCCGGAGACCAGGAGCCACAGCAGCGTCGCCCAGACCGCCGCCGAGGCGACGCCGCCAGCCGCCGCCCCGACCAGACCCATCCAGGCCCCGGTGCTGGCGGCCTTGCGCTCGGCGGCGTTGACCACCGCGGCGAGGCGCCGGTAGCGGCCGAGGAGGAAGGGGCCCGCGAGGCAGGCTCTCATCTCCTCGCTGGACTCCATGTAGGACATGTGCCAGCGCAGTTTGTGCAGCATCCGCCGGCGCCCCGACGTCTCCAGTCCCGCCAGATACACCACCCGCGCGGCTCGCACGTACGCGGCGGCCTGCGGCAGGCACGCCAAGAGCAGGAGGGGAAGGAGAAGGGGGTGGATCACGGCGAGGACGGTCGCTCCGGCGGCGAGGGTCGCGGTGGAGGCCAGGACGTCCTGGGCTTCCTCGACGAGGTCGGGGGTGACCTGGGCGCCGCGGTCGGCGATGTCGTAGGAGTCGTTGTAGCCGGGCTTGTTGTTCGCCGCGGCCTCGGCGCCGAGCGCCGCCTCGACCATGCTCACCTCCGCGGCCCGGGCCAGCACGGGCCGCAGCCGACCGGTCAGCCACGTCACCGTGATTCCCAGCAGGGCACGCAGCCCGGTGGCCGCGGCGACGACTGCCAGCTGCGGAGCCGCCTCCCTTAGTCGTTCGGTGATGTCGCCGGAGGAGATCAGCGCGGTGAGCGTCCCGGTGACGGCGAACAGCCCCAGGGCGGCCAGCACGCCGGAGCCGATCTGGCACGCGAGCAGCCCGGCCGTCGCGCCCCGGTCCACCTGCCAGGCCATCGTCAGCGACCGCCGTACCAACGAGGGCAGGCGCCGTGCCATCGTGGCGGCTGTCATCTGCGCGCCGGCCCCCAGCCGGGACTCGTCCCGGAACTGGAACTCCTCCTCCTGGGCGCTGCTCGTGTTCTCCGGGTGAGTTCCCCCAGCTTCGCCTGCGTGCGCCTGTTTGGATGTGCTTTCCACGGTCAAGCTGTCCCCCAGTCTCGTGGTCGGGGCCGGTTCGTGAGGCTCAACGAGCCGGCCGGGATATCGAACGTGTGTATTTCGGTCGGGCATGAAATCCCGGGATGGTGCGGGCGAAGGAGCGTGAGCGATGCATCGACCCGCTTCCCGCAACAGGAGTGCACTGAAGGGTGGTTGGCCGAAACGCCGACGATGCCGCTACGGAGGTCGCGGTGGGCGCGTTGGCGTGGAGCGACTCCGGCCCGGCTTGTAGGCTGCGGGCTTCCCCGTACACCGCGCACCTTCACCGGAGCTGACGGTGCACGTGCTGGTTTCCCGAATCTGGGCAGTTGCTCATCAGGAGTGTTCCTCCCTGGCCATCGTGGAGGTGACTCATGGCGATCACTGATTCCGATATCCCGGACGCCCTTGATGCCTATCTGCAGCGCTACCCGGACGATGCCGAGCAGCTGTCCGAGGCCCTGCGACTCCTGGAGCAGGGCCGAGGCTTCGCCTCCCGGTGTAGCTTCCCCATGCACGTGACCGTCGGTACCCTGCTTGTCCGCGACGACGCCGAGATCCTGCTCATCGAGCACCTCGCCTACGGGATCACCCTGCGGCCCGGCGGCCACCTTGAGCCGACCGATGCCGCGCTGGTCGAGGCGGCGGTCCGCGAGCTGACGGAGGAGACCGGCATCGACCCCCGCCAGGTCTCCGTGGTCTCGCCGACGCCCGTCTACGTCGAGTACGGCAAGGTGCCGGCCCGACCCCAGAAGAACGAGCCGGAGCACTACCACCTGGACATCGGATACGCCTGCACCACGATCCGCGGTGAGGTCGGACGCATCCAGGAATCCGAGGTGACCGGGGCCGGCTGGTATGCGCTGGACGTTGCCGAGCGCCTTGTCGGCCGCCGTATCGCCCGAGCGATTGGCGCGCCAGTACAGGCCGACTGACTCGGAGGCGATGCCCGGCGTTCTTCCACCCGCCTTGTGCCGGGCCGGGCGCCAGCGGTCCTGCGTCTGCGCCGCGTCACCTGATCGGGTGGGGGTTAGCGCGGGTTCGAGGGTGGCTTGGGGAATCGGACCCGCCAGCAACAACCCGTTGCTTATCGTGAGTTCGATCGTGATCGGGTGCAGTGGATTCCCGAGGGACGGTGAGCCGCGCCACGCAGGTCGGCGTCCGATCCGTCCGACGCAAACAGAAGGCGACTGACTGTGACGACCGATGATGCTGCCGTCTCCGACTTCTACTGCCACCAGGCGCTGTCCGGCCTGGTGCCGATCGAGATCGTCGCCGAGACGGACCGGGCCCTCGCCTTCCACCACACCAACGCGTCGCACCCGGTGCACATCGTGGTGATTCCGAAGGAGCACGTATCGTCGCTGACGAATCTGGGCGGTGCTGACCCGGGTCTCCTGACGGAGGTCTTCGCCCTGGTGCGCGAGGTGGCCGCCGACGTCGAGAAGGAGCATGGATCGTGCTCGGTGACCACGAACCTGGGGCTCTACCAGGAGTCCAAGCACCTGCACGTACACGTGGTCTTCAGAGGTGAGAGCCCCGAGCAGATCCTTGGCACCTACGGTCACCACGACGGCTGACGCTAGCCGCGCCGATGCCGGGGCGCTCGCGCCCACGGTGATCCGCGCGACTCGCGCGGCGGCAGCGCTCACCCGCCCCTCCTCGCCGTCCAGATGGGTCTCCAGACGGGCCCGAAGGTCGTTGGGGGAGATGAGCAGGGGAGCGAGGGCTGCCCGGTCGGTGTCGGTCAGCGGCTGGCTGTTGGGGTGTGCGGTGGTGACGGTGCGGGCCAGCCGGTCCAGCGCCGCAGTGGTTGTGTCGGCCATGCGGAAGGTCCTTCCGGGCAGGGCCTACCGGCCCTTGGGGTATCGGGTGCTCCCCGGGGGTGGGCGGGCGATGCTCGGGATGCGGTCAGGTGGTGCGGGACGGAGCCGGCGCCGGTACTGGGCCCCCGTTGGCGGTCTGGGTCCGGCACCAGGCGGCCAGGTCCGCAGCGGTGCCCAGCAGCCCATGGGCCCCGGAGGCGATGAGGTCCTCGCGGCTCGCGTAGCCGTAGGCGACGGCGATGGCGGTCAGGCCGGCGGTGTGGGTGTGGCGTACATCCTCACCGCCTACAGCACCGCCAAAGCTGGCTTGATCGGCCGCACCCGCTCGCTGGCCAGGGAACCTGGCACCCACGGCATCTGCGTGAACACTGTCGTCCCCGGAGCGATCCAGGTCGCCGCCGAGGACAGTCTCCCCGCCCACCACCGAGCACGGCCCGAGGAACAGATCGCCTGCCAGTGCGTCCCCCGCCGCGGACAGCCCGAAGACGTGGCAGCTGCCATCGCCTTCCTCGCCGGACCCAGCGCATCGTTCATCACCGGCCAGTCGCTGCACATCGACGGCGGCTGGCAACTCCACTGACCACGCCCCGACGCCCAGCCCGGAAAGGGAACCCCATGAAGCAGCGCGTCCGCGCCATCCTGATCACCCCGCAGTTCACCACGCTCGTCATGAAGCGCGTCCGCCCCGGCTCCGACCCCTACTGGGTGATCGTCGGGGGTGGCGTCGAGGAGAGCGATGTCACTCGGGAGGACGCCCTCCTGCGCGAGGTACGCGAGGAGATCGCCGGCGACGCCGAGATCGTCCGCCTGTTTCACGAGATGGAGAACGCCAAGGGAGAGGAGGAGTTCTTCTACCTCACCCGTATCGACACGTGGGACTTCGAGAACCGGACCGGCCCCGAATTCGCTCGGACCGACCGTGGCGAGTACGTCCTCGAAGAGGTCCCGCTCACCACCAAGGCCATCGCCGGCCTGAACCTGCTGCCCGAGGAGATCTCCACGGTGCTGTGCCAGGCCCTTGATCGTGGGGACCTGCTTGCCGCATAGACCGGCCGCTCGGCTGGGCTTCTCTGTTCGCGCTCTGGCCTCTGGCGCTGCTCGCGACGGGCGTGGAGCTGCGGAACTCGATGCCGAACGTCCGAACACCGCGACCTGTACGAGTCGGATTACCGGTCCTGCTCTTGCGCCGAGGTCGCCGGCTCCGCCGACTCGCCGGGGGTGGGGGAAGCCGTCCCGGGCGAGGAGTTCGGCGTAGGCGTGTTCGAAGCCGGTCGGGCTCATGGCCTGGAGCTGCTTGCGCTGTGCCTCCAGTGGGATGTTCGTTCCGTTCTCCAGTAATACTTCGGCGTCGGCCTGGTGGTTGTGGTCCTCGGTCCTTTGTTCCTGCCGCACTCGGGCGATTCCGGGTCTCGTCCGTGCCCAGGCCGCCAGTGTGTGCTTGGTCGTGATGTGCCAGATGGTCTCCGGGCCGTGGCCGCCGGCTGGGGCCTGCCTGGGCGGGTGGGCGAAGTGCCGGTGGGCTTTCCCGCCCGGCCGCCCGCGTGTCGCGAGTGGCACCCGGGTGCCCACGGGGGTCTCGAACCCGTGGAAGCAGGAGAAGCACACCAGCTGGCCCGTGCCGCCGTGCCCGAGGCGCTTCCGGCGCTCCGGCGGTCCCTCGGCGATGTGTACCTCCCGCAGGGTCTCCAGGTCGAAGCCGACCACGAGTAAGTCGTCCTGCACCGCGCTCTCCTGTTCATAGCGGTGCTGCCCCGCCGACTGCGGCCGGGGTGGGTCTTGGTCGTCGAACCCGCGCGAGCGTACGTTTGGGTGAGGGCGGAGCGACAGTCCGCCCATCCCGCAGGGATGGCTTGCGCATTGGCCACGTCATCGGGGCTCCTACAGTGATGAGTCGCCGTTACTGCCCGGAGCGGTCGCCCGGATTGCCGAGCCGTTCCTGTGTCGCGGCCAGGCCGGAGTCGCGTCAGGCCTTCGCGCCGGCGGTGTTGTCGGGCACCGGACGTGTCGCGGCGACCACGAGTTTGGTGTCGGCGTCGATGACTGCGTCCAGAACCGGGCCCGCCTGTTCCGCGTCCTCGACGAACGGCTCGACCGGCTGGAGGGCGCGCCCATCCCGGAGAGGTTGCACCGAGCGGGGGCTGAACTGCCTGCTGGACGGTTGCGCCCGGCGGGGGACCGAAGCCGCCGTCAAGGCCGTCCAGCAGTGTTCCGGCATCAAGGCCGACGGCCAGGTCGGCCGGCTGCGGATTCGCCGCTCGGCTGCGGCGAGCGCCTGGTCCAGCGACAGTCGGGCCGGCGCAACCGACGAGCCGGCGTGGAGTCGGCGGATTGAGGTGCCGTGCTGGATCTTCAGGGGATTCAGGACGGAGCCAGGGGGTCTCAGAAGAGGAGGGGGTGTGGTGCACCCAGGGCGGAGTACGGGGCGCGGCCGGGTGACTGGCGGGGGCCGAGCGGGGCTTTCCAGTCGCCGGTGCCCTTGTAGAAGGTGACCCAGGAGACGCCGTCCCAGCCGTCTTCGGCGATCAGGTCGGGGTGTCCGTCGTGGTCGGCGTCGCCGATGCCGATGATCTGTTGGTAGGCGTTCCAGCCGCCGCCGACCTTTGTGCGGGGTGCGAAGGTGCCGTCGCCTTTGCCGAGGTGGAGCCACAGGACGCCGGCCTTGTCACGGGCCAAGAGGTCGCCGGCTTTGGCGCCGCCGATGTTGCCGGTGGCGGTGAGGAGGTTGTAGGTGTTCCATCCGCCGCCGATCCGGGCACGGGGCGCGAACGGTTTGGCGACGGAGCCCGTGGCTTTGTACAGCCACAGGACGCCCGCCTTGTCGGTGGCGATCAGGTCGGGGCGGCCGTCGCCGGTGAGGTCGGATCCTGCCGCGAGCTTGTCGTAGGTGTTCCATCCGCCGCCGATCCGGACCGGCTTGGCGAGGGAGTGGCCGGTGTTGGGGTACAGCCACAGATCGCCGGTGGTCTTGTTGCGGGCGATGATGTCCGAGTGCGGGGTCGCGTCGAGGTTCCCGGCAGACAGGAGTCGGTCGTACACGTTCCAGCCGCCGCCCCGATCGGTCCGTTCCCAGTACCCGTCGAGCTGGGGGAGGAACTGCCCGACGTCGTAGGAGACCAGGCGGCCTTCGCCGGTTCGGACGAGCATGTCGGGTGAGCCGTTGTCGGAGTAGTCGTGCGCCGCGGTGCCGCTCGTGACCGTCAGGGTGCCAGTGCGCTCGGCCGTGCCGCCGATGCCGCTGGTCGGGGTGGCGGTCATCTTCCACTCGTAGGGGCCGTTGTAGGCGGCAATGCCTGTGCTGAAGGTCCCGTTCCACTCGAAGGCGGCCTCGGTGTCCGTGCCCAGAAGCGTCGTGCCGGCGGTCCAGGTCCTGCCTGTCTGCTTGTGCGTGACGCGCAGGTTCACCAGCAGGTCGCTGCGGCCGTATGTCCACCGCAGCACCGTCTTGGCGCCGGCCGCGCGGAAGTCGGCTATGGCGGGGACCTGCTGGGACACGACCGTGGTCGCCGTGGTCACGCCGTTGGTCGCCAGCAACACCGCGGCGGGCCGGCCGTCCGGCCCGAGCCCGATCCGGTAGACGCCCGTGCCGCGCTCTGGGGTGGTGCCCTGCGCCAGCAGGCCCTGATCGGCGCCGGCCAGGACCTTCATGCCCTTGAGCAGCTTGATCGTGGCGCCGCCCTCCAGGGAGACGGCTGAGAGGTCTTGGTCGCGACCCCCGTACACCGCCCAGTCTCCCAGCAGCCCGATCTGCGCGGTGGTGGAAATGATGGCCGGGTGACGTGTCGCTTCCTCCGTGCCGCGGCGAGCGGTCACCAGGGTGCCGGATCCGTCGGGCCTCTGCTCTATCCAGGCCACATGAGTCGTGGAGACTGCGATGTCGGAGAAGGGGGAGGCGTCGGCCAGCGCCCGGTCTTCGATCACCTTCGCTTCCGCGAGGTCGATGACGGCCAGGCGCTCCTGGGACGTGTGGCCGACGTTGACCTGGTAGTGGACGGCGAGGGTGCCTGGCAGGGAATACCCCACGCCCCTGATCGTCATGTCGGAAGGGAGACCGGTGACCTGACGGTGGATCGTCGTGTCCGCCGACTTGGACAGGAGGTGCAGGCTCTCCTCGTCGGTGCCGATCTTCCAGAGCACGAGCGTCCCCTGTACGAGGATCTTGAAGCTCCTGCCCGTCCCGACGGAGGACGCGTCGATATCGACGGGCTCGCCGCCCGCCATGTCCAGGATCCGGTAGACGTTCTCCTGGGCCCGCACCACGACATGGTCGCTGTCGAGGGCGACGCCGGGGAGGGAGCCGTCGGAACTGGCAGGAAGGGGGGTGGTCGCCCCGTCCTCGGACCGGTGCCATTGGTAGGTGAACTTCGATCCGACGGGTGCGTAGGTCACGAAGCCGGACGGGCCTCCGGCCAACAGATCTGCGTCGCCGGGTATGACGAACGCGCGCTTCTGCTCCTGCGGGGCCGTGGTCGAGACCGGGCCCCCGTCCGCCGTGGGAAGGGCGGCTCCCGGACCGGCTGCCATGGCAGGGCCGGCCGTCGCCGTGAGAACGACGGAGACGGAGAGGGCGAGCCGGCCGACACTGCTTTGGTGCTTCAAGGGTGATTCTCCAGGAGCGCTGCGGTCGTGGCGTCCATGCACCACGATCACAGGACTCACGACAGCCCTCTGGGGTTGTATACGCGTTCGCACTCGGACGTGCGATCTCCAACGATTGGGCGACTACGCGAGGTGGCGACCGCACGCGGACCTGAACCAGACTCGAAGAACTGGCGGTTGTCTTCCGAACTGCTGTACAACCTTGAACGGCCTTCATGAGTCCTTTGGGCGTGGCACACCGACTCGACCACGGACCTCCGGAGGAATCCCCCTTTGAAGCACCTTCGCCGCGCCGGCCGACGCTTCGCCGTGGCCGCCACGGTCCCCCTCGCAGCGACGGCCAGTGCGGCAGTGACGAGCCCGGCGTTCGGAGCGAGCACGGCTGCCGCGGCCCCGGCAGCCGACCGGCAAGAGCCCTTCGGCGTGCCGCCGGGCACCACGGCGTTCGCCGGTGCACCGACCGGTTTCCGGACGGAGCCCCGGGCCTCGGTGACATCGACGGTGACAGCCTGAACGACCTGGCCGCGAACGGCACGCCCACCAGCCCCGATCCGGGCCTGCTCGTCCACCGCGGGACGGGCCGGTGGCAGACCCCCCTCGGCCCCGTCGAGTACGCGTCCGCGGACTGCACGGCTTGGCCGCACGACATCCACTGATCCGCGTCAAGTCCGCCGGCTCCGCGGACTTGCCGATGCCCTCACCCTCCTCAGAACTCGGAGAGAACCCACCCCCGTGAAGCACCACAGACGCATCACCCGGCGTCACCTCAGCGCCTCCGTCGCCGTCGCCCTCGCGGTGACGACCGGGGCGCTGACGGCTCCGGCGGTCGCCGCCGGGCAGCCGGCGCCGCCCGCCACCGCCCAGGAACCGGCGGACGAGCAGGCACCGCTCGACATCCCGGCCGACTCGAAACTGCTCAGCACGGGTCCGACCGGAATGCTGACCAGCACGGGCCGGCAGGCGGACACCTCCGTCTACCGCTGGACGCCTCACAGGGGTGGCGCCACCGTCACGCTCCCCGCCGGGCCCAAGTGGGGCAGCACGGGCACAGACCTCGTCGTATCCAAGAGCGGGGACGTGTACACGCTCACTGACATGAGTGGGGAGTCGGAGCCGGTCGTCATCGACGTATCGGGGCTCGGCACTCCCGGCGAGCCCTACCACCTGCGCCGGGTCATCGGCACGACGTTGCTGATGAGCCACTACACGAACTCCCGGTGGACGCATCACCTGGTGTCCGTGGTGGACGGCCGGACCGTCGATCGCCCGGTCGCGGAGCCGATCGGCCGGTTCGACTACGGCCTGCACGACGCCGGGCCGGGGCGCATCGTCCTCAGCTACGTGGTGTCCGGGGCGGGCTCGTCCACGCGGCGGTTCTGCCTGGTGGACGCGACGACCGGCGAGGTGACCGAGAACTACGAGGCGGGCTCCGGCTCGGAGGGCGTCGGTTCGGTCGCGCGGACCGCGAACCACCTGGCGTGGATCGCGTGGGGCGAGACTCCGATGCTGAGGGGCATGCTCCGAGGCACGCAGGACGTCGAGCGGATACCGCTGACGACCACGGGCGAGGCGAGCGGGGTCGAGGTCCGCCCGCTCGGCGACTGGGCGCTGTACGCCCGGCCCGGCGGGGGCACGGCCTACACGGGGGCCGACCCCCTCCACGCGCTCACCGCCCGCTCCCTGACGACCGGTGAGACGTTCAAGGTCCTGGACCATGTGTCGTCGACCGCCTACGACCAGGACGGGAACCTGCTCGTCCTCGGAGGCACCCTCGCGCAGGGCGAGGGCCTGTACCGGATCGCCCCCGCCGCGGCCACCGGCAAGCCCGCCGCCATCCTCGTACGCGGCTCCGGCCGGCCGACCGCCCTGGTCGTGGAGGCGGAGACCCTGCCGCCGGACGGCACCTTCGACTTCGACCGTGCGGGCGGGCAGCTGACGGCCGGGATGACGCTAAGCCGCCCCAACGCGGACATGACCCTGAAGCTGACGCACACCGCCTCGGGCCGGATCGCCGAACCGTACATTTACTGGCCGGGCGGAGACCTGAGCCGGCCCACCGCCACCTGGAACGGGCGGTTCGGCGACGGGTACCCGGCCTACGACGGCGCCTACACCTGGACGCTGACGGCCACACCCTCCAACGGCATCGGTCCGGCGATCGAACGTAGGGGAACCTTCACGCTCACCCGTGCCCCCAGGCCGCGCGATTTCGACGGCAACGCCGCCCCGGATGTGCTGATCCGAGAGTTCGGTTTCCTCTCCTCGTACGACGCCCGGCAGATCCTCGGCCTGGGAAGCTGGGAGGACGCGGACGAGACGCGGATCGGTCGCGGCTGGAACGCGTACGACCGGATCACCCCCACCGGCGACCTCGGCGGCACCCGTCACGGCGACCTCGTCGCCCGCGACGGGGCCGGTGTCCTCTGGTCTTACGCAGGCCGGGCCGATGCCAGGGCTCCGTTCGGCACCCGCGTCCGGATCGGCGGTGGATGGCAGGCGTACGACAAGCTCGCCGGCGGCTCCGATCTCACCGGCGACGGGCGGAACGACCTCCTCGCTACCGACAAGACCGGCGTCCTCTGGCTCTACCCCGGCACCGGCAGCACCACCAAGCCCTTCGCCACGCGCAAGAAGATCGGCAGCGGCTGGGGCGTCTACAACCAGCTCACCGCCACCGGGAACCTGGCAGGTGGCCCGGTCGGAGACCTCGTCGCCCGCGACAAGGCCGGAGTGCTCTGGCTCTACCTCGGCAACGGCGACGGCACCTTCGCGCCCCGCACGCGGATCGGCGGCGGCTGGGGGGCGTTCAAGAGCGTCGTCGGCGTGGGCGACGCGGACGGCGACGGACACAACGACCTGCTCGCGCACGAGGACGTCGTCGGCCAGTACCCGCTGTTCCACATCTACCCGGGCACGGGCCAGTGGAAAGCACCACTCGGATCGCGGGAGACCTCCGTCCCCCAGTACGAGAACTGGGACGGCGACGTCTTCTGACGACCCGCCCCATACCCCTGCTCCCGCACCCACTTCAGAAGGAGTCCCCCCCTGTGAACCGTCAGGGACCCACCCCCTCACGCCGGCTCACCACGGTCGCCGCCGTCGTCCTCAGCATCACCGCCGGCAGTCTTGTCGCCCCGGCGGTCGCAGCCGCCCCGGCCGTGCGGACAGCACCGGCCGCGCCGGCCCCCGCCCCCACGACGGCGTTCTCCGTCCCGGCCGGCACCACCGTCCTTGCCAGCGGGCCGAGCGGATTCCTCACCTCCCACCCGCAGGGCACGGCCACCACCCATACCTGGGTACGGCACGACGGCACCCCGATCCCGCTGCCCGCGGGGCGGTATGAAGGGAACCAGGGCACGGACCTCGTCGTCCGGATCGACGGGCCGCGGCACACCTACCTCGACCTGGCGTCCGGCACGGCCCGAGAGGTCGTCTCCTACAGCACCGCGGAACTCGTCGGTACCCCCGTGCCCGTGCTCCACCAGGGCACCAGGCTCGTCGTCCGTACGTTCCCGACCTCGACCACCGGGGCCGAGCTGCACATCATCGGCAAGGACGCCGAAGGCCGCACCACGGACGTGCCCGTGCCCGGGGTGCCCGCAGAGGAGATCGTCGGGATCGAGAACGCTGGGCCCGACACCTTCCTCGTCCGCTCCTACTCCACCGTGGGCGGGGTATGGAGCCAGAGGCTGGCCGTCGTCGACGTGGCCTCGGCATCGGTGGTGGAGACATACGACCACATCTACGGCAGGGGTACGCCGCTGCCCGCCGCCGTGTCGGCGGCCCACGTGGCGTGGCTGGAGCCGGAGAACCACCCCTACCCCACGGTCCTGGGCACGGCGCGGCGGGGCAATTCCGGCATCGCCCGCACCGACCTGCCAGCCCCGGCTGCCCCGGAGACGAACAGCACCATGACCGTGCGCATCGTCGGCGACTGGGTCGTGTACGCCGCGCTCGGCGGAGGAACCGCTCCGCGCACCGAGACCCTGCACCAGGTGACGGCCCGCTCGCTGACCTCCGGTGAGACGGTCCCGCTTCTCGCGCACGCCTCGGCCCTGGTCGCCGCCCCGGACGGCTCGCTCCTCGCCTCCGGCGGCACACTCGACCGGGGTGAGGGCGTGTACCGGATCTCGCCCGGCACGAACGACGAAACCTCGCCCACCGTCTCGCTCCTGGCGACGGCCGGCGCCCCGACCACCCTCGCCGTCACCACCGAGGACGCCCCGGCCGGAATCGTGGACCTGGACCGCGCGGGCGGCACGCTGAAGCCCTCATGGACGCTGAACCGGCACAACGCCGAGGCCCGCCTGGTCATCAGACACACAGCTTCGGGCCGCGTGTGGACCTCCCCGGCCCTGGCTCCCCGGACGCCCGCCCAGCCGTTCACCTTTACCTGGAACGGCTCCTTCGACGGCAAGTACCCAGCGTTCAATGGCGCCTACACGTGGACGATGACGGCGAAGCCCGCCAACAGCATCGGGCCCACTCTCGTCCGCACCGGATCCTTCACCATCACCCGGGCGGCCCGGCCTCACGACTTCGACGACAACGGCAGCCCCGACGTGCTCGTCCGTGACGCACAGGGCCGCCTGGCACTGTACGAGGGCCGCCAGTACCTCTCGCAGCCCTACCGGGAGAGCGACCCGCCGTCCCTGCCGCCGACACCGCTCGGCACCGGGTGGAACGCCTACGACCGCATCACCGCCACCGGCGACCTCGGCGGCCCCCGCCACGGCGACCTCTTGGCCCGCGACACGACCGGCGTGCTCTGGCTCCACCAGGGCAACGGCAAGGGCCTCGCACCCCGCGTCCGGATCGGCGGCGGCTGGCAGATCTACGACCAGCTGGCGGCCGGCCCCGACCTGACCGGCGACGGGCGGAACGACCTCCTCGCTACCGACAAGACCGGCGTTCTCTGGCTCTACCCCGGGACCGGCAGCGCCACCAAGCCCTTCGCCACCCGCAAGAAGATCGGCACGGGCTGGGGCGTCTACAACAAGCTCATCGTCCCCGGGAACCTCGGCGGCGCCGCCCACGGCGACCTCCTGGCCCGCGACAGGACCGGCGTCCTCTGGCAGTACCTCGGCAAGGGCGACGGCACCTTCGCACCCCGCACTCGGGTCGGTCCCGGCTGGAACGGCTTCTCGGCGCTGATCGGCATCGGCGACGAGTTCCCGCGCGACGGCATCGGAGACCTGGCTGGCATGTACTCGGGATCGGTCTGGCGTTTGTACGGCGGCACCGGGGACTGGCGCGCCCCCTTCACCTACCCGCAGGACGCCGGGGCACTCGTCCCCCTGCCGTACGCCCGTCCCTCCGACGTCTACTGACCTTGCCCGTACGACCTCCTCACCGCCCCTGGAAACCTCGGCGGCGCGGCATGGGCGACCTCCTCGCCCGTGACCACGACGGCGTCCTGTGGCTGTACCTCGGCAAGGGCGACGGTACGTTCGCGCCTCGGACGCGGGTCGGCGGGGGCTGGGGCACCTACGACCGGATCGTCAACATCCGTGACGTCGACCGGGACGGGCGTTCCGACCCGATCGCCGAGAGCGGCACCGAGGAGTACGCCCTCCTCACCGTCTACAAGAGCACCGGCAACTGGAAGGCCCCTTCGGCGCCGGCACGGAGCTCAGCACCGGCGCCCCGCACTCGTACGGCGTGCACGGTCGCCCTTTCCGGCGGCCCCACCCGCCACAAGGAGGGTGAGACCGAGGTCTACACGTGGACGCGGTACGCGGACGGGATCCGGACCCGGCTGGCGGGCGGGAAGTACGGGGCGGACCCGGGTACGGACACCGTCGTCCGGACCGACGGTACGACCCGTACGTTCCTCGACATGGCGACGGGCGAGGAGCTGGTCTTCGTACGACCTCGCCGCGCACGGCGAGGCCGGCGCCATCGCCTCCGTCGCGTACCGGGGGACCACGCTCGTCGTGGAACGAAGGGTGGACGGGAAAGGGGAGGTCCACCTGATCGACAAGGACGACCGGGGCCAGGACGTGGACCGGAAGGTGACCGGCCTGCCGGAGACCTGGTGGTGGCGGGGTGAGCAGCACACGGATCCCAGCACGCTGATGATCCGTGGCTTCGTGAGCTCGGACGGGACGGGGGGCCAGAAGCTGGCTTTCGTGGACCTTGCCACGGCCTCGGTGACGGCGACCCACGACATCCTGAACGCCACGGACTGGATCACCCCTGTCGGTGGCTCCCGGACCCGCGCGGTGTGGCAGGAGAGGGACGCCACCGGGAAGACGGTCCTGGCGGTGGCCCGGCGTGACTCCCTCGAGGTCGCCCGCACGACCTGGGCGAGGGAGGTGAGGGGGGCGCCGCTGGCCCTCGGCATCACGGACGACTGGGTCGTGTACGGCAACTCCTGGGCCTTCGGTGCCTGGAACGCCGAGGGACTGCGCGACCTGACCGCCCGTTCGCTGACGACGGACGAGTCCTTCCCGCTCCTCGCGCACGCCACCTCCGTCGTCCAGGCAGCCGACGGCGGTCTGATCGCGACCGGCGGCACGGTCGAGCACGGCGAGGGGGTGTACCGGATCACGCCCGGCGCGAACGGCAGCGCCGGCCGTGTCCGTCCTGGCGACCACCGGCGTCCCCACCGCCCTCACCGCCCGGTCCGAGCCCCAGGCGCCGTCCGGCGTGGTCGACCTCGACGCGGCTGACGAGAAGGTGCCGTTCAGCTGGACGCCCGACCGGCCCGGCGCTCTCGTCACCCTCAAGGTGGTCCACACGGCCTCGCGTGCGACCGGCACCCTCAGGGCCTGGCAGGAACCGGGGGGACCGAGCGAGTTCCGGCTCGACTGGGACGGGTTCCTCAGCAAGTTCCCGGCCTACGCGGGCGCGTACACGTGGACGATGACGGCCGAGCCCCGCAACGGCATCGGTCCGGCCGTCGAGCGCACCGGCTCGTCCGTCGTCGCCCCCCGCGCACCCCGCCGGCACGACTTCGACGGCAACGGCTCGCCCGACGTCTTCGGCCGCTCCTCGGCCGGCTTCCTCTCCCTGTACGCAGCGGCAGTGCCCGGACGCCGACCGCATCGAGCGTGAGCTTCTGGACCTTGAGTTTCGGCCTGAGGCAGCGTCCTCGAACTCCGCTTCAACAGTTCAGTTCCATCCCGTCCTCACGGGCCGGGGAGGCCTGTGAGTTTCACTGCTCGTCGCGGAAGTCCCTGTACTCGTCGTTCATCAGATCCCAGAAGGGTGGGTAGCGGACCGCGCCGGGCAGCCAGTGGGCGAGATACCAGGCTTCCCATTCCCCGTCCGGGGTGAGTACGCAGGGGTTGAGAAGGTAGATGTCGGTGGCGTTCGGGGTGTGGCTGATCTTCAGGGTGTGCGGAAGGTATTCGGGCCGCAGGCTGGTGGGGGACTGGTCCTCGCCGTAGAGGAAGTACTCCTCGTCACCTACTCGCTCGGTGTCCCGGTATCTCTCTGTCCAGTTGGTGACGAGTTCCAGGTCCAGGTCCCGGGTCCATCCGACCTCGTGGACCGGCAGGACGCGGTGGATGTCCGGGGTGGTGCTGAGCCAGCCGTTGCTGGTCAGTAGGAACTGCCGGTAGCTCGGCGGCAGAACGGTGCCCAGGCGCTGTTCGAGGGTGCTGAGTTCCTCGCCGGTGGCTCCAGTGGCCCCCAGCCATCGGGCCCTGCGCACAGCGCCGGGAAACGGCTCGGCCAGTTCCTGTTCATGCAGCACGGGGTCGAGCCACTCGTCACTCCACCGTTGCAGCAGATCCCGCCATGCGTAGCGGATCCCATCATCCTGACCTGGTGTGTTTCCCATGGCGGAAGATTAACGGCGAGCACTGACGCGCCCTCCGGACTGGGGATCGTGCAGGGTCTGCCCAACGATCTACGCCGCAGACTGCCGCCCACGACCAGCACGAGCCCACCGGCAGGCCGGCGCACCAGCCCCTTCACCGCCCTCGAACTGGCCGCCCCGCTCGCCGACCTCGCATCCCACCTTCGGTACGCCGGCCTCGACGTGACCCTGCGCACCGACGAGAGCACGATGCTCTGGGACAAACTCTCCTTCCTCGCCCCGTTCGCCCTGCTGACCACGCGCTACCAGTCCGCTGTGGGCGCCATCCGCGACGAGCGGCGGTCCGAACTGCTTGCCGTACTCGACGAAATCACTGCTGTGGCCCGCGCCGCGGGCACACCGGTGACCGCCGAGGCCGTGCTCTCCTTCTTCGACCGGGCCCCCGAGATGATGAAGTCCTCGATGCAGCGCGACGCGGAGAACGGCCACCCGATCGAGCTCGACGCCATCGGCGGGGCTGTCCTACGGGCCGCGGCCACTCACAGGATCGAGACCCCGGTTACCGCACGTCTCGTCGCAGAGCTGGTTCCCACAGCAAGTCAGTAGCAACACCGGCCCGTACCGACGGCGGCGGGGGCACCTCGTCAAGTGCCGACAGTCCAAAGCCATACACAACACCCCGGCGTGTTCACCGCCCGCGCAGTGTGGTGTGGATGTCGAGCAGGTCACCGAGGCGCTGTACGGGTTGAAGCCGTCGGAGTTCACCGCGGCACGGGATGCGTACGTAGCCGAGGCGCGCCGGGAGAAGGAAGCGGCCGCCGCTATGGCGCTCGCGGCGCTGCGGTGGCCGGCGCTCGCGGCGTGGGCCGCGAACCTGCTGGCCTGCCAGCGGCCCGAGGAGACCGATCGAGTCGGACGGGCGCACCGAGCGCGTGCCCGCGGTGGTGCGGGACGTCGTCGTCGAGTCCGGCACGCGGGCCCGGTTCTCCGTCGACGGGGGCGTCGGGCGCATCCGGGTCGCGTTCGTCCTGCCGTCGCTCGGTTCCTCTTGGCCGTGCTGGGATCGGTCCCTGACGTTCGACGGGAAGCCGCTGTACCGCGTCGGCTCGTTTTGCGACACGTGCGAGCTGGGCCTGACGCTGCTGGTCTGGCCCGGCGACCAGGCGGCCCGGATCGCGGCCCGCATGCGCGGCCGGCTGGGCGCCCTGGACCGGCTCGGCACCGCACTGTTCGCCGGATGGAGCCTCGTGCTCGGCGAGTTGGAGACCGGTCACTACCGCGCCCTCCTGCTCGACCTCCCACTGGAGCGAGTGTCCGAGCCGGCTCGGTCGTGGTGGTACCGCCGCGCGGCCGCCCGGGTGCAGGAGGACGACGACTCCGCACTCGACGACCGTCCTGAGGGCCACTGGCCCGGCGTCGGGCATTTCCAGCTCACCGCGCCCGTTCCGGGCGGCCGGGTGCCGTCCACGTACGGCGCGATCCTGCCCTTGCAGCCGCCGGAGACGCTCGACCCGGCGACCGTCGCCCGGCACGCGGCCGCCATTACGGCGGGGAAGCGGCCCTCAGCCGTGGTCCTCGGCTGGATCGTCGACCGGTACGTGGAGGCCCGGCACGAGGAGCGGTGGCTGGTCGGTGTGGTACTGGACGGCCATCACCGGCTCGCCGTGTACGCGGCCGCCGGGGTGCCGGCCCGGGTACTCCTACTCGCCCGCGCGGGCGAGGGCGGTGTCGCAGACGGCGGCCTGGAGGGCCTGGCGGAGGTGGCCGCGGCGTACGGCTGCCGGGACTGACGGCGCCGTCACCGCCGGAGGTGGCAGGTGGCGGCGCGCCGTCCCGTTGCCGTTCAGTACCGTGCGTACGCGGTGGCGGTGCGGTCGCTGCTCAATCCGGTGCCGAGAGCGAAGCCGGCCGCCTTCTGGCAGTTGTCGCACACTGCGCGATGTGCCGGGATGGCCCGCCCCCGACGGCATTTCGGCGCACAGCGTGACTGTCGTCGCCGGGACGCTCCACCCGGTCCCGGAGGCCACCAACGAAACGATGGCCTTGGGCAGCGCTACGACGCTGCGGTGAGAGCTCCCGCCGATGAGGATCTGTGAGAACGGCTCTGTCCGGGGTTCCGTGAATGATCTTGTGGTCAGGCGGGGTCGCCGGGGCCGGTCACGCCGGCGTTTTCGGGTCCGGCCGTCCCAGGATCTCGGCCAATGGAGTGCCGGTTCGCGCGGCTTCGATGTGACGTGCCCGCAGTTGGGCTCGGGTGCGGGGGCGGAACTTGGGTTCCTTGCCGCAGCCGCAGGGCTCCCGGCCTTCGTAGCGCAGTCCGGCATTCAGGACCGCTGCGACGGCGGTCCATGCCTTGAGGTCGCGGCGTCGTGGTGCCGCGAAGTCGCGGCCGGCGCAGACCATGGGCTTGGAGCATCGGGGGCATCGGTGCTCGTCGAGGCCCGGGTGCTGCTTGCACGCGACGCGGCACGTTACGCAGACGTAGTGCAGTTTGTAGGGCTTCTCGGCGTAGTAGCACACAAGGGGCGACCGTACCGGGCAGTGCGGCGGCTGACGAGACGGTTTCATTACCCGGCTCGTGGACGGGCCTTGAGCCTCTGTCACTCTTCGGGGCGGGCGCGGCCGGATTCGTCAATCAGCCATGAGCGCGCAGTCTCCTCGATATAGGGTGATCGATCATTATCGCTCGCAAGTGGGCACCCTGCCCGACCGACCGGGGGGTGCGGCCGCCACGCGGTATTGCCCCGGCCCCGACCGGGAGCAGGCTGTCTTGGAGGATCCGCCGGTTCCCAGCCGTATGTGAACGGCCCGGAGGAGCCAAGCTCCCCAGTCGGACCCAGCCGAAGGCCGCCTGCCTTCGAAACCCGGGCTCTGGCGTAACTTCTGTGGTGGCTGCTGGTGCCCGATGCCTCAGGTGACCGGGCATCGCGAATCCCCTGGATCACGCCTGACGCTTCGCGGCGCCTCTTCACGGAAGTTGAGCCAGAGCCGAAGCCCGTGAACAACTCGGCCCCGGCCTCGAGGACGTCCGGCGCACCGTGCTCACGTCCCAGCCATCACGAGCAGGGCACGAAACCCGGACTCGTCGCGGGATGAGCCGACGAGCTGAGCAACAAGGTCAGGGGCCGACGTACTCGAAGACGCCCCCATACGGGTGCCGCAGCACCGCTCGGCGGCCGTTCGGGGTGGGCTGAATGGGCATCACGATGTCGGCTCCTCCCGCCTCGGCCTGCTCTACTGCGGTGTCCAGGTCGGCGACGGTGAGAGTCGCCGCCACGCCCGCGACGCGCTGCACCGCCTCATCAGGCCCGGCATACAGGAGGAAAGGTCCGACGCCGGCCAGGGTGACCCCGGCGAAGGCGAACCGCGATGCGCTGCTTCCGGTCAACCTCTCGTAGAAGGGAATAGCCGCATCCAGATCCTCCACGCGCTGTCGCACGAGCACTGAATCTATGGCCATGATCAACACCTCACATCTTCGTACGCGCCCGCGAAGGTCATCCTGCAGACCCGCGAACCGCGGAGCGCCAGTCACGTTCGAGGCGCCGTTCGGCGCCGAACCTTAAACGTCAAGCTCAGGCACGGGCTGCGAACGGGGCCTTCAGAGACGCCTGGACAGTTCGCGTCTGCGGCCCTCGCTACGCGTCCGTGGTGCCCCGTGCCGCCGCAGGATCGAGGGAGTCGGTGTCCTCCATGAAGCTCAGCATCCGGGCGTTCACCAGGTCGGGGTGGTCGATCTGCGGGCCGTGGCCGGTCGCGGCGACGATCTCGGCGCGGGCGCCGGGGATCAGGCGCGGTACGCGTTCCAGCTGCCGTTTGGGGTGTACGAGCAGGCTGCGCTTGCCCATGATCAGGTAGAACGGCGTCCGGATGGAGCCCAGTTCCGCGTCCGACAGGGGCAGCGGGGCGGGGCGGCGGATCCGAAAGGCCTTCACGCTGGCCTGGATCATCGCGCGGAGCTCGGGAACGATGATCACCGGCTGCTCCAGCCATGCGGCGAGGCGTGGGCGCCACGCCTTGGGGGCGTAGGTGGCGAAGAGGCTGGCGAAGATCCATACGAAGAAGCGCAGGCCGACCTTCTCCAGGCCGCCCGGGTCGAGGGCGGTTACCGAGGCGAGCCGCGCGGGCCGGCGGTGGACCTGGTTGACGACCAGCCAGCCGCCGTACGACGAGCCGATCAGGTGGACCTTGTCGAGGCCCAACGCGTCGAGGGCCTCGTCCATCCACTGAGCCGCGCGCTCGGGCTGCCACATGGGCTCGTGCTGGACGCTGCGGCCGGGGTCGCCGGGAGTGTCGAGAGCGTAGACGGGGCGTTCGGCGCTCAGCGCGCGGGTGTTGGGGTACCACTGGGCGGAGCAGCCTCCCGAACCGTGTATCAGGACCACGGGCGTGCGTGACTCGGCTACCGGGTCGGCGGGGCCGTACCGGTAGACGTGCGTGGTGCCGAAGCTCGTCTCGACGTCCGTCTCGGAGCGGACGGGCGCGCCCTTCGCGTAGAGGACGTCGCAGGTGGCGAAATAGCGGTCGCGCAGCTCGTCGCTCACGTAGCGGCCGATGTCGCGGCGTACTCGGGACGTGTTCTCGGGCACGGGGCACCTCCAGGAAGATCAGGCCTTCGTGATACATGCGTACCATATGGTTGATACGACGGTACCATGAAGATGTTCGGGCCGAGCCGGGCTGCGAGCCCATGAACCACCCACCCCACCCACGGCCGGAGACAGCACTGATGCCAAAACGCGTGGACCACGAGGAACGGCGCACCCAGATCGCCGAAGCGCTCATCCAAGTCGCCGGACGGCGAGGGCTGCACGCCGTCGGCATGCGCGATGTGGCCGCCGAGGCCGGCGTATCCCTCCGGCTCGTGCAGTACTACTTCGAAACCAAAGAGAAGCTGCTCTTCTACGGACTCCAGCACCTGACCGACCGCTTCACCGCCCGCGTGAACGCCCGACTGGCCGCCACCGGCCCGGACCCGGGCCCCCGCGCGACGATCGAGGCGCTGCTGCTGGCATCCCTGCCGACCGACCAGGAGAGCCGGACCTTCCACCTCCTGTACAGCTCCTACTCGATCCTGTCCGTGACCGACGGAGCGCTCGCCGCCCAGCCCTTCACCGACAACCCCGACGCGGCCGAAAACGCCCTCACCGGCCTGATCGAAGGAGCCCAGGCGGCAGGCCTGGCCGATCCCGGCGCCGACGCACGCACCGAGGCCATCAGCCTGCTCGCCATGACCGCGACCATGGGCACCAGCATCCTCGTCGCCCAACGAACACCAGAGTCAGCCATCGCCGTACTCCGCCACCACCTCGACCGCATCTTCACCGCCGGCCACACCACCCGGACGCCGGACAACGCAGACGCCGACACCTGTCCGTAATTTCGGCTTGAACCACCAGCCCGGTCCGGCTGGCAGCACCGTCACCGGTTCGACGAGGACGACCGATACGGGGAACTCCACGCGGCCGGCATCCGGCCGCCTGCAGTCAGGCGCGCGCCCGACTGCGCCGGACAATCCCGCATCGAGAATCCCGGTGCCGTCCTCCGATCCGTCGTACCTGGCGGACGCCTACCCGTCCCGGGAGCCGCTGCCGGATTCGGCACCGGCGCCACCGGCGCTGCCGCCTCCGTCCTCGCAGCCACCGCCGCGATCGTCCAGCCCAAGACCGGACGGGCCCTGGGCGCCGGGCGCCTGACCACCCGCACCGGGGGTCCGCGATGGACATTCGGGGCTCGATAGGCACTCAGGAGCCGGCTGCCCAAGAGCTCGTAACACGATCATGATCGATGCTTCTTGAGTCGTCGCCAGCAGACGAGGCCGCAGCGAAGGGCACTCACCCGCACGGTCGCAGACAGCGACGTCACCCGGCTGCGCCACAACCTCGTCCTCGCCCAGGAAAACGTCGCCACACCTGAACAGGTCGTCTACGAAGACGACGTCACAGCCGAAACCGACCGCCGACTTGCCGACATTGCCATGACCGCCTGGGCCAAACGACTCAACCTCGGAGGCTCAGCGGACGCCACTGAGGCAGGGATCAGCCTCAAGTTCCTCAACGTCGTCCCCAGGCCACCTGGCGGACGGCTTCCCCTGACCCGCATCGGCAGCGCCAAGAACCACATCGGCTACCACCCGGTCGCTCACCTCGCCCTGCACACCTACCCGCGGCGCAGCAACCGCCCTGTCCCCGCCTTCCTCATGCTCGACCAACCCACCCAGGCCTTCTTCCCGGGGCACGCGCTGGAGAGCCATGGCTGCCGGCATGCCTCCGGGACTTCTTCACGGTCACGGTGAAGCCGGCCGCCCCACCCGAACGTGGAACACCGTTCGTCCGCAGAGCCCGCCCCGCGGTGAGCTCTGCGTACCGCACGCCACTGTGACTGCCTGTTCGGCCTCGCCGAACCGCCGACCCCGCGTTGCGCACCTGCGTGGCGAGGGCGCTCGTGTGCAGGGAACTGGTGGATGTTACTGAGGGAGATTGCGTTCGACGAAGACTCGGACCAGTTCTGCCACCCGGTCGGCGGGGATGACGCGGCGCCACCGTACGTCGCTGCCGTTCTTCGTGTGACGGCTGCAGGAGAGCTCGAATACCACCGACCCGTCGCCCTCGGCCCGGCCCCAGCAGACGCGTGGCCGGTGTGTGCAAGATCCGTGGGACCTGAAGACGATCGACTCTTGCACGATGTCGGGGTGATGGCGCGGTGGCAGCGCGCGGGCCTTGTGGCAGCCGGTGCAGCGAAGGAGGTGTGAGAGGGCTCCCTGGCGGCGGATGAACTCCCACCCGCCGCCCTCGAAGGTATTGCAGCTTGCGCAGACCGGTCCGCGGACGAATCCGTGGACATGGCAGTGGTCCCAATACAGGGCCCGGCGTGGGGCAGGGCACAAGCAGCACAGAAAGACGTCTGCCTGTTGCTTCTTGGTGAGTGAGGCGTGCAGGGCGCCCGCCAGGTGCCCTGCGTAAGGGCGGGAGGCCTGGGAGGAGCAGGCCGGGCACAGAGTCACGAAGCCCGCCGCGCTCGAGGTGCGCCACTGCCAAGAGTCGCCCTTGGTCCCGCAGCCGCTGCACACCGCGGCTTCGTCCTGCAGGTGCTCCTCTGCCTCATCGGCCCGGTAGAGGAGCTCCGCGTAGGCGCGAGGAACCGTCCAGCGCGTGCCGGACCAGGACAGCCAGGGAACGGGCCGGGTGCCGGCGATGGTGAAGTCCCCGCCGCGCCGTTCCAACACCTCCCAGGTCAGGCCACAGGGCAGCCCTTCGCTGTTGGGCTGACTCTGGTGGCAGGGTTCAGGTGCGCAGGGGCATCCGTAGGAGGCCCGGGCACGGAAGGCGGCCTCGTCCATGAACGCCTTGATCCGCGACTGCCAGGTGTACCCACCGGGGCTGCTGGACGGCGAGGGGAGAGCGTCGACCCGGTCGGCGGGGTCGACGACAAGGGCCGCCAGCCGTTGGGCGGCCTTGCGAATCTCCCGGTCGTCCAGCTGCCAGCGGTTCTTGTACTTGTAACCGCGGACTGCGACATCGCCGATCAGAACGTGCCCATGGCGCTGGAACCAGTAGCGGGACAGCCCCGGCGGAGCAGCCGGAACGGCACAGTCCTCGGTCAGCTCGGCCAGCATGCGGCGGGCTTCCTCTGGCGTGATCATCACGAGGTGCTCCTAACCGCGAAATGCTGCCGTGAGGCGCCGGCCGCTGCGGCAGACGGTGATCGATGGTGCGGCCAGGCGCGCGGTGGCCGCGCGCGCCAGGGCCGGAGCCCGGCTCGACCCGGGGGAGCAAAGCGGTCCACGCGCCGACGACCGTCCACCAGAACGGCATCGGGACGAGGCAGATGGGCGGCCAGGAAACGAGCGATGGCCGAGGAGGGGCCCTTGAGACAAAAGGCAAGGCTCATGGTGGACATCGTGACGCCCCCCTCTGACAAGGCATCAGCGGCGAAAGCTTTCATCCCACTGCCCAGGGCGCAAGAACGAGCCATCTTGAAACGGCAGCACCACAAGCCCTCATGCCGCTCACCGGCCTCCATCGCTGCGTGCGGTCAGAAAACCGGCAGGACAGCGTACGAAAGCCGCCAAGTTTCACATGCCCGGGCATCGTTGTGCCGCCAAACCGCGCACCGGGTCCTGTCGATGCCGCGGCAGGGCACAGTCCAGCAACCCCGTGACGGTGGGTCTGGGCCCCCGGCTCCGGCCGTCGGCCAGGGATCTCGTCATGACCTGCTCCCGCGCCGGCGGGGAGGAGCCCCAGCCCAAGAACGCCAAGACGTACTACCCGACCAGCGGTGGCTGGCGCTCTCCGCTCGCGCCGAGATACCCCCCGCGTGCCCACCTCGGCGAGCACGTCACGACCTACCGCCCACCGACTGAGCCGCGCCGCACTGTTCAGCGCAGTACGCAGCGCCTGCCACGCCGTGAGATCCGTAGTCGTTCACGAGTTGTGTGGTGGTTGCAGAAATCACGCTCAAAGATGGGCAGTCCCCGGCAGCCCGGCCTACGCAGGGCTGCCGGCAGCACTCGGAGTCGATAGGCCTCCGCGACCACACATGTTGAACGATCGCGGCGCGCGCCTGCTGATTGCTCGCGCTCGACAAGTCCACGTCGCGAGCTTTGCCGCGGAGAACGCGATCTGCTCCGCCTGCGACGGAGCTCCGGCCGTGACCGGGATTGTCGCCGCGCTCATCGGGCAGCTGGCCGGACGGCGGCGCACGATCATGCGCCGCCGCACGCCATGGCCCCCCCCGGCGGATGCCGCCCTGTGGGGCTGCTGCCTTCCCCCAGGTGGAGGGGTAGCTCCGGCTTTGGTGCAGGGGTTCGGTATCAGGACAAGGGCGTGGGGCGGCGGGGTGGAGGCACGGCCCGCAACAGTTCCCACAGGGGCCTGGATCCGCTCGCCCACTGAGCAAGGACGGCGCGGTCGACCAGGTGCAGTCGCTGGGAGCGGGCGAACTCCAGTGCCGGCTTGGAGAACCTGCCGTTGGTGACGAGGACGACGACATCGCCCTTGTGCACCGGCCGGCCGGTGCCGTTGAGCACGTGCAGGTCCGGCGTGCCCACCGGGGAACCGGCCAGACCGGCCCGCCGATGCTTGCACTGGATCACCCACAACCGCCCGTACGGGTCGGTCGCCTTCACATCCGCGCCGTTGTCCCCGGCACCGCCGACCTGTACAGCGTCCACGCATCCGTCGCGCCGCATCAGATCCCGCACCGCATGTTCGAACTGCCGGTGGTGCAAAACGTCCAGCTGCGTGAGCGCATAACGCAGCCCCTGGGATCTGACCCGCTCCCACTGGGCCGCCCGCCGCCGCTGGACCATCCAGGCCGCCACCGCCCCGCCGATCAGCAGTACCAGGACGACCGGGACCCACGGATGAGCAGCCACGAAGCTGACCAGACCCAAGACCAGCACCCATACCAGAACGAGACCCCCGCACACGAGAACGAGCTGTTCGCCCCCGGACGTCTTGCGCGAACGCCGCCGGACCGGACGACGACGCGCGGACGGACGTCGGCTCACCTCCCACCCCCGTCGCGCTCCCACACGATCGGGTACGACACCGTCGGCACCGGGCGCGGAGCAGGCTCCTGCCACCCAGGCCATCGAATCGGGTACGAGACCGCCGGCGCCGGACGAGTCACCGCCTTGTCCCCACCAGACCACTTGATCGGATAGGTCACCGCCGACGATGACCGCGGCGCGGGTAACCGCTCCGCACTCGCCCCGCTGCCGCCGACGGACGTGCCCGACGAGCTTGCGAACACGAACACGGCAGCCACGATGCCGACGGCGAGTGCGGTCTCCCGGCTCGTCCCCGCCGGCGCCCGCCAATGACGCCGGACCACCGTCCCGTCCCGCCTCGTGTACCCCTTGATGAACGGCAAGACCGAATTCCCCTCCCTGATCGGCAACGCGCTCTCCAGCGCAACTGATCAATCTAGAGCGTCCGCTGACAGTGAGTCACCCAATCGGAACCACGAACCGTCGCCGTCGCCGCCCGCCAGCTTCCCCGCTCATGCCTGCGGGGACGGTCGTGGCGAGGCCGAGGGTTTCAAGATCAACTCCACCATCACGTATCAGGAGTTCTAGCCACGAACAGCACCATCGCAGTGCGATAGTTCTGTGACCTGACCAACTCGGTCAAACCCGCCACACCCCGGAGCCAGAATGCGTAAGCGTGCCCTGTATGCCGCCGCCTTTGTCATCGGCCTTGGCGCCCTGACAGCATGCGCGTCGGGCGGCGACCAGAAGAACACCGGGCGAAAGAGCACCACGACCGCGCCCGTCAGCGCCTCGACCAAGCCCGCCCTGAGGCCGCTCACTGCCGGCGACGCGTTCACCAAGCTGTCCGCCAAGGTCTCGTCCGCCAAACTCTCGAGCGCCGTCACCGAGGACAACGACCCGAACAATCTCCTGGGCCGCCCGCATCAGTACACCAGCAAGATCACCTTCACGGACTCCCGCATCAAGGCCGACGACATCGCAGGAGCGGAGCCCGGCAGCGTCGAGACCGGCGGTGCGATCGAGGTCTTCACAAGCGCCGCCGACACTCAGGCCCGCGCCGACTACATCCAGAAAGTCACCAAGAGCATGCCCGCGCTTGTCGAGTACGACTACGTCAGCGGCACCGTGCTCATCCGCGTCAGTCACTACCTGACCCCGACTCAGGCAGCCGACTACAAGGCCGGTGCCGCCTCCCTCGGGTAGGCAGGCATCACCACGACACCGAGGACAGCACAGGCACACCAGCGGACATGAGCGCTCCCCACGAGCGGGTACAGCAGGGTGCCCAAGCGGCCTTTCAACGCGACGAAGGCCAGGAGCGAGGCAATGACTGACGTGGTCCACGCCATTACCTTCGCCACGAGTGCACCCCCGGACATCGACGGGCACACCGCCTGCTCCCCGTACACGCGGGGATAGCGCCGAGCACCACGCCCTCACCGTCGTTCTGTGGCTGGTCGTGGGTCTGGCGGTGGGCGTGGCCGCCGAGTTCCGCCTGGCCTCCGCGGTCGCGGCTTCGTGACTCCTGATCGCCGATGCCTGCATCCCTGATGCGCAATTGGCATTCTAAATGCTAGAACTGTATTTATGATGGGCACAGAAGAGGTTCTTCGGCTTACGGTCGCGGCGCTCATGGCGCGGTCGGGTGAGCGCCAGGGTGATCTGGCGGCCGGTATCGGGCAGTCGCAGGCGCAGGTCTCCCGGAAGCAGGCCGGCCGTCAGCACTGGTCGTTGGAGGACGTCGACCTGCTCGCCGCGCATTACCGTCTGCACGTGCTGGACCTGTTGGCCGGGCCCACGCACGCGGCCGGCGTGCTCCACGGCTCGGTGTCCAGCCTCCAGCAGGCCGGTGCCCAGCCGCTTGCCATGCAGCTCCCTGCCCATACCGGCACCCCGGCGCCGACTGTCACCGCCGTCGCGGACGAGGCCGCCGCCCTGGAGCGCGAGCATCCCGGCGCGGTTGCCGACCTCGTCCGAGACAGCCGTGACCCCGCCGTCTACGGACAGCCCGGCACGCCCGCCCCAGCGGTGGCCGGTGAGCCGACATCGGCCGTGCAACAGCAGTCCGCCGCCCTCGTCCCTCCTACGCCCGATCGGGTCCCCGCGCCGGCCAGTGCCTCCAAGACGCCGGCCCGGCCGTGTGTGCTGTGCGGGCAACCGGCCCGCGGCGAACTCGACGGTTTCCCACAGCACTTGACGGCCGAGGAGTGCGCCCAGGCCGTGGCCGTGGCGAGCGCGTCGCCGGCCGCCGTCCCGCAGCCGCCTGCCACGAAGGTCTCGGCCCCGGTCGTGCTGCCGCCAGTGGCGGTCCCCGAGACAACGGCGGCCGCTCCGGCCGCTCCGGTGGCTTCAGCCATGCCGGTCGTGCCAGCGGCGGGGCCGCGGGGGAGCGCGCCCGGGTACGCCTCCGGGACGCTGGTGGAGCAGATCACCGGCCGTGTGCACGAGGTGATGGGGGAGCGTTCCGGTGACATGGAGGCGGCGCAGGCCGAGCTGATCAAGGCCGCCATTCCGGACGTGATGACGCTCCTGAAAGCATCCCGGGTGGGCGGACGGTACGAGCATTCGGAATTCCCGCCGACGCAGGAAATCCTCAGGAAAAAATCCCAGAAGGGCGCGGATGAAATCTGGGAGGGGCGGCCGAAATGGCGGAACGCCGAGCTGTTCGCGGCGGCGAAACGCGGTGAGCGGATCGAGGTGACCGCGCTCGACATGAACGCGGCCTACCTGTCCGCGCTCAAGTGCTGGCTGCCGATCGGCCAGCTCCGCGAGGACACCAGCGGCGTCCACGACCCGAAGAAGGCCGGCGTCCACCTCATCACCCCGCCCGCCTGGGACCACACCGACATCCCCAACCCGCTCGGGAACCGTATGGAGCCCGGCGAGCTCTGGGTATCCGAGTCCACTCTCCGCCTCCTCCTCGACTGCGCCCGGCAGGACCTCACGGGCGCCCCGGTGATCCACCGTTCCCTTGTCTCCGGCGCCACCGAAGCCCTGCTGGAAAAACTCCGCCGCGCGCTCGCCGAAGCACGGAAAACAGCCCTCGCGGAAAATGATGAATTGACCGTGGCGTACGTAAAGGCCATGTATTCTAAGCTCGTGTCGACCATCGGTGAATCCACCGCGAATCGCGAACTGCGCCGCCCGGACTGGATGCACATCATCCGCGCCAAGGCATTCGCCAACCTATGGATGAAAGCCCACAAGGCACACAAGGCCGGACTCCAGGTCGTGGAAATCTCCGGCACCGACGAACTCCACATCGCAGGCGACTGGCGAACCGTGTTTTCGGAGGGCCGGGACCTGAACCAGGTCAAGGAAAAAGACACCTACATTCTGGGGGGTAGGCGCTGATGGCCGGATCACCCGATCTGTGGTCTCGCTGGGGCGAGTGGCAGAAGTCCAACGCGCGGGGAATGAAAGGCGGCGAGGCACTGATCCTGGAGATGAACCGGATCGTCTACACCTCCGGCATCGCCTCGCCCATCACCTCCAAGCGAGGCCTCACCGCCCGCCTGCGCTACCTCGACAGCAAAGCCGGCCGCGAAGAACTCAAGGCACAGGGTGTCTCCCCCCGCACCATCCGCACCTGGATGAAGTCCAAGGGAAAGGTGACACCGACCCCCGCGAGCCAGGAGAAGATCGACGCCGCCTACTGGCACCGGCGCCGCGAGAACCTCACCAAGTCCGGCTGGCTCACGCGCCACCTCGACAACCAGGGCCGCGGCCGCCGTATGGAGATCTACCCCGTCGACCAAAGCCACGTCGAAGCCCAATATCAGCGCCCCAACATCAGCCAACGCACCATCACCGTCCGATACATCTGGGCCGACCTCGTCACCGCCTGGGCCACCCGCAACCAGAACCTCGTCGACGAGATCTGGGACGACGTCATCAGCGACCTTGACTCCGACTACGCCGCCTATGCCTACGTCTCCGCCGTCGGCATCGGAGCCTGACCCCACCGCGCACGACCCAGACGGGCCCGGTACACCCGTACCGGGCCCGTGCCTATGCCCCGACCCCTCGTGGTGAGCGGGGCTGGCACGTCTTGTGGTGAGTGCCGCCCTGCGTGGCTCACCGGCTGTTTCCCTGGTGGAAGGGTCTGCTGTGAGGGTACGAGGGGACTACCCAGGGCCTGTCTCGGGCACGGCCTGGAGGGTGCCAGTTGCAGGGCTTGCCCTACCTGTGGCACCGCGGGTATTCAAGGCTTGCCCAGGGCCGCCTAAGACTTTCCCGGCCGCCAGAACGTCCAGGACAGGGCCCCTGCGAACCATCGAATGAGGCCTCCTCGAGGCCAAGAGTCCCCGGGTTGCGTTGCTAACCCCACACTCCTTCAGAGTCCGGATCGCCGCGTCGACCGACCGGTATCCCGACCCCATTCCCAGGAGGACTCCCATGTACACGACCACGCTCCTCGTCCTGCTGCTCCTGCTCGTCACCGGCCTGCTCGTGGTGGCGCTGCCCAGCTACCTCATCTGGCGTCACCCCCGTCTCGGCGTCCCCCTGACGGTCGCCGCCGCGGCCGGCGCCCTGTTCGTCACCGCCGTTGTCGGCGTTGCCGCTCTGCAGAACTGACCCGGGCGAGACCCCCCGGTCGGCGGGCGCCCGTGCTGCTCGTGTGCTGCACCTGGGGGCTGGTCGTCAGCTTGGCGGTGGGTGTGGGCGACGGACTATTCCCGGACAAGGGGGTGTCCACTGACTCTTGGATGGGCGATGCGTTTTCTGCATATGGCGTGTTCTACGCATTGCGCCGGTATGCGATTTCCGTATGCGGATGGGGGTTCAGCTCCCAGGCTGGGATTGTTGTGCTGAGGCGGGTGTGACTACCAGTCGCGCCCCGCGCTGGGGTGAGAGCCGCAGCCACCCGCTCCCGCCCGGGCAGCATGGCCTGCTGCCTGGTGCTGCCTGGTGCTGCCTGGTGCTGCCTGGGCGGCGGCCCGGCGATCTCCCATCGGTGCGCCCTGAGCCCGCTGGCCGGGGTCCGGCGAGTATGGGCCTGAGAGGCCCTCAGGCTGTTTTCCCAGGTGGATGGATGGGCTGAGAGCTGTGAGGGGTGGCTCTCGTGCTGGGGTCGCCTGTGATGTCGTAAGGGCAGACCAGCCCGACAGCAAATTGCGTGACGTGCAGATGCCCGGCTGGCACCGGTCCCTGCTGTTGCGCCCTGCACTTCCGGAGCGCGAACAGTGCCAGTGCCTGTGGCGGCCACGGCCTCGTGCTGCGTTGCGGGTGGGGGCTGACGTCCCCTCAGGGGCGGTGGGTTTGGTGTGGGGGAGCGGGTCGCGGTGGTTCGTCTTATGCGTTTTCTGTATGGGGAGTTGGTGTGGTGTCAGGAGGCGTTTTCCGTCGGCATTTTGAGCTTTCGTCATATCGATGCGGAGTTCCGATAGTTAGTGATGTATGTAGGGGGTTGCGTTTCCTGCATGTCCCGTTCGGCCCCGGCTGGCCCCGCAGGGGCCCGACCCGCCCGTGACAGCAGCATTAGGAGGTCTAGACAATTAGCATTCGGGCGCACTCCTCATATATCACTCAAAGCGATAGTCCTTCGCCACTTCGCGTGCCCCCGGACACCACCCCCACCGGTGCGCACCGTGACCATTTCACGAGCACAGCAGTAAGCCGGCACGCCGCCTTCGGCCCCGCAGGGGCCCAGCACGCCCACCATCAACCACCAATAACTAGCAATCTAACCAACACACTTACCAGCACCACACCCGCCGCAGGCGGCCATCAACCACAAGTCCTCACGCGCACTCCCCCAACCATCCCGAAGCCGCCGCAGGCGACCGCCCCCTCGGGTAGCCAGCCCAGCGCCGCGCAGCGGCGCAGCGCCACTGGGAGTGACGCAGTCACTCCGCGTCGTGTCTCCGCAGGAGACC